>NZ_DAIRTR010000056.1:0-18135 GCF_036803785.1 Pelomicrobium sp.
GTATTTGCCGGTGGGCTCGGGGGCGATCGCGGCCACCTCCTCGATCTCCACCGTTACCCGATCCCCCAGATGGTGGCGAAACGCAACAAGCATGCGCTCCCGCGTCCGCGCCCGGTCGTAGCCCGGGCCCGCCACCAGCTGCAGGCGCACGAAGGCAAGCGCCTCCTGGACGATTTTGAACTGTTCGACCCCGGGCAGCTCCCGGATGAGCGTCGAAAACGCCGTGCCGTGGACGCGCTGGCCATTGAGGCCAAGCAGCAGATCGTTGCTGCGACCCTGAATTTCCTGGATCAACGGCAGCCCGCGCCCGCATGGGCATGGACGGTCCGAAAGCAAGGCCACGTCGCCGTTCTTATAGCGAACGAAAGGGAATTCGTGGGAAAACAGGTGGGTTACCACCACTTCCCCGGGCTCCCCTGGTGGCACGGGCCGGCCGCGTGAATCCACCGTCTCGACGATGACGTCCTCCGCCGTGATGTGAAGCCCCCCGTCCGGACACTCGTGGGCGAGGAAACCGGCATCGCGACCGCCGTAACCGTCGGCTACCCGGCAGCCGAATACCCGCGCGATACGCTCCCGCTGATGGGGGTAAAGCCGCTCGGCGGTACAAAAAGCAACCGCAATTCCCAACTGGTTCAAAACAAGGCCTTTGCGCTCGGCGTGCTGGGCGATGAGGGTGAGGGCTGAAGGATAGCCGAACAGCATCTTGGGACGGTAGGTCTGAATGTCGACGACGATGGCATCGAGCTTTTCCGGGGTGAGGGCCGTCGCCGGGACGAGCCGGCTGCGCAGAAAACGGTCGCGCAGCCGCCGCAAGCGATCCTGGGCGGAGAGCTCGATGGGGGAGCTCCAGAGCACCATTTCCCGGTCGCCCATGTCCACGCCCCACCAGCGGGTGGCGCGCCACTTGGCCGCCACGTCGTGGGTGGTGCGCCCTCGGCCGATGTAGAAGCGCAAGGGATCCCCGGTGGATCCGGTCGTCGAAGAGAGCTTTACATTCCGTGCATCGTCCGACAGCAGGTCGTTGAAGTTCGCCCGGATCTCGGCCTTGGTGAGAACCGGAAGCGCAGCCAAGTCGGAAACGGACGTCACCCTGGCCGGATCGAATCCCACCTCGGCAAAGCGCCGGCGGTAGTAAGGCGTGTGAGTGGCGGCGTGCGTAAGAAGGGCGCGCAGGCGCTCCACCCGCAGCTGCTCCAGCGCTTGCGGAGATAACCACTGGGTGTGCTCCAGGGAGCGCAACACCCGCTTGGTGTCGTGCCCTTTTGCCCGCTCGTGGAGCGGGAAAAGAACCGAGGAGCAAAAGGCGGTATACAGGCTCATGTTCCGGTTCTTATTGGGAGTGCATGACCAGTCAGTCGTGAATATTCAGCGAGCCACAGGCCGCGAACCGCTTCCCAGCGATAGCGTCGCGCTTCTTCTAGCCCATTGCGAACCAGACGGGCCGCCAAATCGGTGTCGAGCAATACTTGCACGAGAGCGTCGGCCATGCCCTTCGCATCCCCCGGCTTGACCAGCAAGGCGGTGCGCCCGTGCTCGGCGATGTAGGGGATGCCCCCCACGTCGGTGGACACGACCGGCACCCCGCTCGCGAAGGCCTCCAGGATCGAGATGGGCATGTTATCCACCCGGCTGGGATTGAGCATGGCGTCCGCGGATTGATAGAGGAGGGGCATTTGTTCATTGTCTACCCGGCCGGCAAAGGTTACGGCCTCACGAATACCCAATGCTCGCGCCAAAGTCTGCAAGCGTTCCCATTCAGGTCCGGTGCCTGCCACCGTGAGCCGCGCCTCCGGCAGACGGGCACGCACCCGGGCGAAGGCCTCGAGGGCGGAAGCGATGTCGTAGATGGGCTCCAGGTTGCGCGTGATCACCACGTGCTTGCCTGCAACCTCAGGACGGCAGGCTGCCGGGCGAAACTGCTGCAGGTCCACAATGTTGGGAATCACTCTGGCCTGGAACCCGAACCTTTCGAACACGGTTTTCAGGAACCCGGAAGGGGTGACCAAGGCGTCAGCCCAAGCAAGTCCTGCACGGGCGAGCGGTCCGGCGGTGGAGAAAAAGGTTTCGGCGCCCCCGCCCCGGTAATTCACGATCACCGGAATACGCCTAAGCTTCGCCATCCAAACAGCGGGACAGGCGTGGAGATACCACGCCCAGCCGGAATTGGCCATGACGTGAAACAGATCGACGCGCCCTGCCGCCGCCCACAGCCTGAACAAGTACGGAATGAGCCGAAAGGCTGCGCGCGCGATGGGCACGCGGCCGATCCAGGTGGGAACGTAAGGGGCGTTCACCTGGATGATATCGACCTGAAGGCCCGATTCCCGCAGCAGACGGGCGAGCTGCCGGGTCTGGTTGGCCATGCCCCCAAAGGGGGGCGGCAGGGGCCCTACCAGGCCGATCCTCAAGGGGCGCGGCGCTGCGGCGTCCATGACATCAGGAAACAGAAAATGCGGCGATCCACGAGCAGTCGTCCGTCATGAGAGCGGGAGGCTCAGGGGCACAGAGCGGGCTGCCGCAGAAGGTTTTGCGCAAGGCGCAGGCCATACCGGAGACGGGTTCGATCCCAGGGAGTGAACCGGGGAATCTGGAACGGATCGCAGCCGGTCCCGGCGGCCCCCCAGGCGGTGGAAAAGGCAGCGGTGAATCCCAACGCTCGCACCAGCGCAACATGCTCGCCAGTGTAATCCCGCCCCGGCTTGCCATTGGGATAAGCGAAGAGCCGCACCGGCTCCCCCAGGAGCGCTTCCAGCCGGCCTGCTCCTTCCACGATCTCTTCCCGCGCTTCCCGTGGGCCGAGTTGGGCGAGGATCGGATGGTGCACGGTGTGGGCCCCGATTCCCATCCCAGCGCGCCGTAACGCCCGCAGCTGGTCGCTGGTGAGCATCAAGCTCCGGGGCAGCCGCGCCCCCGCGCGCTCCACCAGGGCGGCGAGCTTCTCCGCCCGGGCGTCCGGGGGAAGGTACTTGAGGGCTGCGATCAAGGCGGCGATGGCTACCTGTTTTTCCTCGTTGCTCCCCACTGGATGCACCCCTAGACCCAGGTCGTCCAGCGCGAGGGGGTCAACGCGGGACTGCCGCACCGCTTCGATCACTTGATCGTTCCACATGATGCCGCCGTCGAGGAAGCCGGTAGCGATGAAGAATGTGGCGGGCAGCCCGAGCCGCTGCAGGATGGGCAACGCCACCGTCAGGTTGTCGGCGTAGCCGTCATCGAAGGTGATGCACAACGCCCGAGGGGGCAGTCGCCCAGCCTGGAGCAGGGCCACCGCTTCCTCCAGAGGCAGGGGTTCGAACCAGCGCCGCACCCAGCGCATCTGCTGTTCGAAGGCTTGTGCGTCCGGCTCGTGCGGAAAGAGGGGATCGGGACTCGCGCGCACCCGGTGGAAGATGAGCACCGTAAGGCGCCCCCGGGGACCGCCGGGGGAGAGGCAATGCAGCAGGGTGCGTAGCGGTATGTCCATCCCGCCGTGCGCTTGGTGACGCAGGAAGGTACGGCTTACCAGCATAGCCCGAGCACCGTTCCCTTGAGCCCCGCCTGGCGCAGCGTTCCGGTCAGATCCAGCACGAGCTGATCTTCCTGCACCTGCTGTGCCAGGGCCTGCGCGAGCCCGTCGTAGACCGCACCCACCACCAGGATGTCGGAATCGGCCACCACCGCCTCGAGGTTCGCGTGCATGAGGGAGCCGATGTGGGGCAGATGCTCCTCGATGAAGCGGCGGTTCGCTCCGAGGAGGCGGGAGAGCTGGACTTCCGGATCGTAGATTCGCAGCGACAGCCCTTTGCCGATGCAGTGCTCGGCCAGAAGCACCAGGGGGCTCTCCCGCAGGTCGTCGGTGCCCGCCTTGAACGAGAGCCCGATCAAGCCCACGCGGCGCTTGCCCGCGGCCATGATCTTGGCGATGGCATGGTCGATGTGGCTGCGGTTGGAGGGCAGAATGCCGCCCAGCATGGGCAGCTCCACGTCCCGCATCTTGGCCATGTGCAGGGTCGCCCGCAGGTCCTTGGGCAGACAGGAGCCGCCGAAGGCAAAACCCGGCTTGAGGTAGGCCCGGGAGATGTTGAGCTGGGTGTCCCGGCATACCAGGTCCATGACTTCGAAGGGGTCCACCCCAAGGGCCTCGCATAGCCGCGCCGTTTCGTTGGCGAAGGTGATCTTGAGGGCGTGGAAATTGTTGCAGGCGTACTTGACCATCTCGGCAGCGCGGATGGAGGTGGCATGGAACTCGCAGGGTAGGTGGCCGAACAGCGCCTTGAGGCGTTCCACCGGATAGGGATGGGAGGCGCCCACGATGGTGAAGGGCGGGCGGTCGTAGTCGGCGATGGAAGACCCTTCCCGCAGGAACTCTGGCTGGAAGCACAGGTGGAAGCCCTCTCCGTCCCGCTTGCCAGACTGGCCTTCGAGCAGGGGCCGCAGCACTTCTTCCACCGTGCCGGGCACCAGGGTGGAGCGGTAGACGAAGACGTGGGTCGCCGCCTTGTCCCGCAGCGCTGCCCCCAGGGATTTCGTCAGGCGCAGGATGGCCGACTGGTCCTGGCTGCCGTTGGGGGCGGAGGGGGTGCCCACGCAGATCAGGGAAAGCTCGCTCTCCAGCACCGCCTCCCGGACGTCGTCGGTCACCCGCACCCGGCCCGAGGCCGCCACCGCCTCCATGAGCTCCACCATCCCCGCTTCCACCACCGGCGTCTTGCCGCGGCGGATGAGATCCAGCTTGGCGGCGTCGATGTCCACCCCGATCACCCGGTGTCCGTCCCGGGCGAGGCATGCGAGGGACACCGCTCCCACGTAGCCGAGGCCGAAGATGCTGATGTTCACGATTGTGCCACCTCCTGCAAGGGAAGACCGCCGGTGCGGTACGTGGCGAGGCAGCGGGCGATGGCCTGGTCCAGCCGCCGCATGGACATGGGCCAGGCGTGGTGGGAGAGCATGCGGGCACGCCCGTTTTCCGCGAGCCGTGCGCGTTCCTGGGGGTCTTCCAGGATGCGCAGGATCGCCTCCTCGTATTCCTGCGGGGTGGAGGCTACCAGGAAATGTTCCCCGGGCTCCGCATCCACGCCCCCGGCCGCCACGCGGCTCGCCACCACCGGCACCCCCATGGCCATGGCCTCCAGGATCTTGTTCTGAGTGCCCCGGGCGATGTTGAGGGGAGCAACCATCACGGCCGCACGGCGCACGTAGGGCCGCACGTCCTCCACGCTGCCGGTCACGGTGACCCCGGGAATCGATCCCAGGCGTCGCACCCGCCGGGAAGGGTCGGCCCCGACGATGAAGAGCTTCAATGCCGGGCGGCGCGCCTTCAGCCGGGGCAGCACCCGGGCACAGAAGTCGAACATGCATTCCTGATTCGGGTAGTAGTCCATGCGCCCCACGAAGCACAGCATGTCCCGGTCGTAGGGCTCCCGGGTGGGGGCAAAAAATTCCGCGTCTACTCCGTTGGGAAACCAGTCGGTTGCCACCTGTACCCCATAGCCCACCAGGGTTTCCCACTCGGCCCGGGTGGTGGCGGTGCACAAATCGAACTTGCTCGCGAGGCGTTTCTCCGCCCCCATGAGCTTCGTTCCTTCCAGCCAGTAACCCAGGGACAAGGGGAAAGGCTTGTAGCGGGCGTATTCCAGCCACTTCTGGGAATCCATGTCGCCGAAGTCCAGGATCTTGGGGATGCCTTGGACGTCCTCTACATACTGGGCCACCGACGAGCAGTGCACGAAGATGAGATCGAAGCTTTCCTGCGCAAGCAGATGCCGGATGCGTCGGGCCAGCACCGGCGAATAGAAGTAGCCCATGGATGAAGGCGTCCGGCTGGGCAGGCGCGCCACCATGCGCACGAACTGCACCGGATCGTGCACCCGCGTCATTTCGAAGTGGGCGCAGACCGCGCCGAGCCCCTGCCCTTCCCGGGCTTCCACCTCGGAGCGGGCCAGGGAGGCCACCGTGACCCGGTGCTGGCGGCTCAAGTGCCGGATCATGTTAAACGGCCGGATCTTCCCGCCCCGCTTGGGCGGATAGGGGAAGCGATGGCAGATGTAGAGGATGTTCATGTCGAGTTGTCCCGCTCAAACTTTCTGCCAGGATCTACCCCTGTGGGGCCGACAACAACCCGAAACGGTAATTTTTTTTTGGAGCCGCCAGCGGTGCGTTGCGGCTGCGCTCAACGCACCCGAGCGGCTTTCTCCCTTTCAAAGAGGCAGCGCGGAGGGGTTGCGCAGTCCTGGGTTGCCCCCGGGCAGCCCGCACGCCGCACCGTGGACGGCCCGTCGCCAGGAAGAGTCTCGAGCGTGGGGTTGTCATGAAAGCCATCACACCAATGCCTTCAACTCCGCCGTCACTTCTTCCGGAGCTTGCCCGTCCAGGTAAATGCGGCTCCAGATCTCCAGGTTGAGCAGCGCGAGCAGCAAATCCGTGTAGTCCTCCCGATTCGCCGCGTGATCGGTCACGATCCGGCGCAGCACCGGGTAATGGAGCCAACCCCGGCGCGCTACCGCTTCTTCGGAGAGCACGCTCGCTAGGAGCCCCCCCAGGGACCCCTTGAGCCAGGCCCCCATGGGGGTACCGAAGCCGCGCTTGCCGCGCTGGAGCACGTCCAGGGGCAGGAGGTCGGACAGGGCGATCTTCAGCAGGTGCTTGAGCTTGCCTTTTCGTACTTTCACCGTTTCGGGCATGCGGGCGGCAAGCTCCACCAGCTCGTGGTCCAGCAGGGGCACCCGGCACTCCAGGGAGGTGGCCATGCTCATCTTGTCGGTGAGCAGCAGCAGGTCGTCCGGGAGCTGGGTCTCGGCGTCCACCGTGAGCAGGCGGTTCAGGCTGTCCTCGCTCAAGGCGCCGGCGAAGGCGCGTTCGAGGGCATCGTCTCCATCGAAGCGCATGCCGCAGAGCGCCGCGAGCAGCTCGGGGGCGGCGATTTGTACGTAGGAACGGTAGCGCTCCTCGAAGCTGAGCTCGGCGCTCGAAAGGAAGCGCTTGGCAAGCCGCATGGCGTTCAAGGCGCCCGAGTGCCGGTCGCTGGGCAGCAGGCGGCCGGCCCGCACCGCGGAGCGGCGCAGCCACCCAGGCAGGCGCTCGAAGCGGGCGGCGAAGTGGCTGCCCAGGTAGCGGCGATAGCCGCCGAAGAGCTCGTCGCCCCCCACGCCGGAGAGGATCACGGTGACTTCCTGACGGGCGAACGCCGACACCAGGTAAGTGGTGAGGAAGGCGGTGTCAGCGATGGGCTCGTCCATGTGCCACAGCAGCCGGGGCAGAAGGGCGGCCACGTCGGGCTTGACCAGGATCTCGTGGTGGTCGGTGCCGAACAACCGGGCGACGCGCCGGGCGTGGGGGAGCTCGTTGTAATAGTCGTCGGCGGCGCTTCCCTCGAAACCGATGGAATAGGTCTTGACCGGGGCACTGGCCGCTCGGCTCATGTAGCCCACCACGGCGCTCGAATCGAGACCGCCCGAGAGAAAAGCGCCGATCGGCACGTCGCTCACCATCTGCATGCGCACCGATCGCTCCATCTGCTCGCGCACTGCGGCGACCCACTCGGCCTCCGACATCCCCCGGTCGACCTCTTGGGGGATGCGCCAGTAGCGGCGCTCCTCTAGGCGCCCGTCCTCGGCCACCAGCAGCGTGGCGGGCGGCAGCTTGCGGATGCCCTGGAACAGGCACTGGGGCGCGGGCACGTAGCCCCAGTGCAGGTATTCCGCCAGGGCGGAGCGATCGACGCGGGCGGAACAGCTCCGAGCCGCGAGGATGGACTTCGCCTCCGAGGCGAAGGTGAGTCGCTGACCTTCCAGCGCGTAGTAGAGGGGCTTGATGCCCAGGCGGTCACGCCCGATCAGGAGCCGCCGCCGCGGCGCGTCCCACAGGGCGAAGCCGAACATGCCGTTCAAGTGCTGGAGGAACTCGTCGCCGTATTCCGCGTAGGCGTGGAGGATCGCCTCGCTATCGGAGCCGGTGAGGAAACGGTGGCCGCGGGCGGAGAGCGCTTGCCGCAGCTCCCGGAAGTTGTAAATCTCGCCGTTGCACACCAGCCACAAGGTGCGCTCCTGGTTGGTGAGGGGCTGGTGGCCACCAGCAAGATCGATGATGGCTAGGCGCCGCATGCCGATGGCGCAGGGGCCTTCGTGATACAAGCCCTCGTCGTCCGGCCCACGATGGACGACAGCCCGACCCATGGAGGAAACTCGGGCCGGGTCGGCGGGGGAGCCGTCCAGATGGAGCACGCCGTAGATGCCGCACATGGTTCGAACTAGTCCTTCATCACTTTAGTCACCGATGAACAGCACTCCACAGGGACGGGACGGCGGGGCAGGGCGTGCAGCTGCCGCGACGGTGCGGGCGCACCCACCCTGCAAGCGGCCCATCGGAGCTCCCGTGGGGTGCGTTGAGCGCAGCCGAAACGCACCAGGCATCGGGCGATCCGATGAGATTCCCCGGAGGCTCGATTTGCGAACAGACGTGCCCAATCGTGCATTGATGGATGAGCTGCTTGCCGTGACCCGTTCATCGCCCGGCCATGGCGGCCGTCTTGGCCTCCCGCTTTGCCAGCACCCGCTCGTACACGGTCGCGTAGCGGGCCACGCTGCGGGCCCAGGTGCGCTCCTCCTCGACGAACTTCCGCCCCGCCTGCTTGAGCGCTTCCCACCGTTGGGGTTCTTGGAGCAGCCGCTCGATGGCCCGGGCCAGGGCCCCCACGTCGCCCGCGGGGAAGAGGATGCCGGTGCGCCCGTCCTGGATCAGCTCCCGGTGGCCGCCCACGTCGGAAGCCACCACCAGCTTCCCCTGGGCCAGGGCTTCCAGGGGTTTCAAGGGCGTCACCAGCTCGGTCAACCGCATGGAGCGGCGGGGGTAGATCAGCATGTCGATCAGGTCGTAATACCGGGTCACCTCTCCATGGGGGACCCGTCCGGCGAACACGACCCGCCCGTGCAGCCCTCGGGCTTCCACCTGGCGGCGCAAAGCCTGCTCCTGGTAGCCCCCGCCCACCAGCAGGAGCTTGAGGTGGCTGTGGCGTGGCGCGAGCAGGGCCAAGGCGTCCACTAGGAGGTCCAGGCCTTCGTAGGCGTAGAAGGAACCGGCGAAGCCGAGCACCGTGGCGCCCTCGAGCCCCAGGGCGGCAGCCAGGGATGGGTCCCGGGGCCGCCCGGCGCCGAATTGGGCCGGGTTCACTCCGTTGGGGATCACGGTGATGTTCTCCGCCGGGATGCCTCGGGCGGCAATGTCCTGTCGCAACCCTTCGCATAGGGTGGTGACGTGGTCGGCTCGGCGCAGGGCGAAAGTTTCCAGGGCGCGCGACAACCGGTAGCGGACGCTTCCTTCGGTGGTGGTGCCGTGGTCCACGGCGGCGTCTTCCCATGACGCTCGCATTTCGTAGACCACCGGAACGCCCCGGCGGCGCCCCACCCACAGGGCGGGAAGCGCGTTGAGGACGGGCGAGTGGGCGTGCAGCACGTCGGGCGCAAGCCGCGCCACCAAGGCATCCAGCCGCCGGGCCGTGGCCAGCATGCAGGCCAGGGGCTCCAAAGGGCCTGCCTGGGTCCAGGCGCTGGGGCTCGCCGGCGTGCGGTAGAAGTGCCAGCCGTCCACCCGCTCCTCGTCCGCCGCGCAGGGGCCCTGCTTGGGGGAGGTCAGGTGAAACGTTTCCCAGCCGAGCGCTTGGGATTCCCGCAGGATCGCCAGGGTGCGGAAGGCGTACCCGCTGTGCAGTGGGGCCGAATGGTCCAGGAGGTGGAGGATACGCAGGCTCATGCGGCCACGCTCTCCCGCTGAGCAGCCTCCTGGCCCAGGGTGTGGCGCAGGAACGCTTCGAACATGAGCAGGGTCCACAAGGGGGCGCTGTGATCCGAGCGTCCGGATTCGTGGGCTTGCACCAGCTGACGCAGGACCGCGGGGTTGAACAGCCCGGTTTGCGCCAGGGCATCGCCCAGGAGCGCCCGGCGCACCCGCTCCCGCAAGGGACCGCGGAACCAGCGGGCGAGGGGCACGGCGAAGCCCATCTTGGGCCGGTAGAGGATTTCCTGCGGCAGCCTCGGCTCCATCGCCTTCTTGAGCAGGACCTTGCCCTCGCCGCCGCGCACCTTGAAGGCGGAGGGCAGGCTCGCGAGCCACTCCACCAGGGGATGGTCCATCAGGGGCTCGCGCACCTCCAGGGAATGGGCCATGCTAGCTCGGTCTACCTTGGTGTTGATGTCGCCCACGAGGTAGGTCTTCAAGTCTAGGTACTGCACCAGGGCGAGGGGGTCCTCCCGGTTGGCGCGGCGGGCGTGGCGTTCGAAGACTTCGATGGCGTTATAGCCGCCGAGCTCGGTGCGGAACGCGGCGCTGAAGAGCTGCCGCCGCAGGTTGTCGCGCAGGATCGACACGCTGTGGAAATAGGCCTCGACGGAGGAACGGGCGAGTGTCTCCAGGGTGGTCTTGGCACGGAAGATCTTTGGTGCCCAGTCCGCCTTGGGATAGAGGCGTCCCAGGAGTCCGAACACCGGCCGGCGCAACGCCAGGGGCAAGGGCGCGCGCAGGCGCTCCTCCCACAGATGCCAGCGGTAGCGCCGATAGCCGCCGAAGCTCTCGTCTCCACCGTCCCCAGACAGCGCCACGGTCACGTGGCGGCGGGCGAGCTGGCATACCCGGTAGGTGGGGATCGCCGAGCTGTCGGCGTAGGGCTCGTCGTAGACTCGGGCGAGCTCGTCCAGGAGATCGAAGTCATCCACGTCCACTGGGTGGACAAAGTGCTCGGTGCCCAGCTGCTGCGCCACCTGCGCCGCGTAGCGGGACTCGTCGAAGGCCGGATCGGAAAAAGCAATGGAGCAGGTGCGCACCGGCTCCCGGGCGACCGCCGCCATGGTGGCTACTACCGCGCTGGAGTCCACGCCGCCGGAGAGGAAAGCCCCCAGGGGCACTTCGGCAATCAGGCGCAGCCGCACCGACTCTTCCAGCCGCGCGAGCAACTCGGCCCGGGCGTCGTTTTCGGAGATGGGATTGTCGAGGGTGAAGACGACGTCCCAGTACTCGCGCGGCGCCGGAATGCGCTTCCCTCGGCGCACGGTGAGGGTGTGGCCGGGGGGGAGCTTCGAAGCTTCCTTGAAGATGGTGCGCGGCTCCGGGACGTAACCCAGGGCGAAATACTCTTCCACTGCGCAAGGATCTAAGGCCAGACGCATGCCCCCGTGGGCGAGCAGGCTTTTGAGCTCCGAGCCAGCCAGCAGCAGCCCGTCGGGCAGCAGCGCGTAGTAAAGGGGCTTCACTCCGAGCCGGTCCCGGGCGAGGAAGAGGGTCTCCTGGTTGCGATCCCAGAGGGCGAAGGCGAACATGCCCCGGAAGCGCTCCACGCAGGCTTCACCCCAGGCTTCCCAGGCGTGAACGATCACCTCGGTGTCGCTGCGGGTGCGGAAGGTGTGTCCCAGGCGCGTGAGCTCGGGAATGAGGGACTGGTAGTTGTAGATCTCGCCGTTGAACACCACGGCGACGCTTCCGTCTTCGTTGAACAGGGGCTGCTGGCCGGTGGCGAGGTCGATGATGGAAAGCCGCCGGTGGCCCAGGGCGAGGCCCGGCTCCCGGTGCACGCCCCCCTCATCGGGGCCTCGATGGCGCTGGACCTCGTTCATGCGCGCTACCGTCTCCAGGGGGATGTCCCGGCGCCCCCGGGTGTCGAAAATGACCACCAGCCCGCACATGGCTCAGCGTCCCGGGGTGGGGCTCACGGGGGCCGGGTTGCGTTCGCCGCGCCGCGCCGGCAACAACGCTTCATAGGTTTCCCGGTAGCGGGCCACCATCTGCTCCAGGCTGAACTGCCGGATCACTCGGCTGCGTCCAGCGGTGCCATGGCGCCGGGCCACTTCCGGGTGATAGAAGTAGTCCAGGATCCGGGACGCCAAGGCCTCGGGGTCTGCGGGCGGAACGAGCCACCCGGTCATGCCGTCGGCCACCAGCTCTGCGTTTCCGCCCACGCGGGTGGCGATCACCGGCAGGCCCGTGGCCATCGCCTCCAGGATGGTGTTGGAAATGCCTTCTGCCCGGGAGGGCAGGGCGAAGCAGTGGAAGCCCCGCAGGAGCTCCGCCACGTCGGCCCGCTCTCCCGGCATCCAGGCGAGGTGGGCGACGCCCGCCTCTTCCAGGACCCGCCGCGTGGCCTCGCGTAGGGGACCGTCACCCACGAGGGCGAGCCGCAGCCGTTGCTGCACTTCCGGGCTGCGCTGGAGGGCCCGCACGAAGGCCCGGGCCAGGGTGGGCGTGTCCTTGACGGGCTCCATGCGACCCACCGTGCCCACCACCCAGAGCCCGGGATCCTGGAAAGGGTAGCCCGGGATGGCCACCGGCGCCTCCTTGGCCGGACGGAAGCGCTCCGTGTCCACCCCGTTGTAGATCTGCAGGACCCGCGCCTTGCCGATGCCCACGGCATCGACGAGATAGCGCTCCAGGTGTTGGGAAAGGGCGATGTAACGGTGAACGAAGGGAGAGAACAACTGGCGCACACGCCGGTAGCGGGTGCGGGTTCCGTCGGGATCCTGGGCGCCCCAGCCATGCTCGCCGTGGACTCGGACGGGCACCCCGGCCGCCCAGGCGGGAACCACCGCCTCCAGGGCGGCCAGGTTGCGGGTGTGGACGATGGCGGGCTTGAGGCTGCGAAAGAGCCGGTAGAGCCGGGGGTAGAGGCGCAGGGCGTGGCCCGGGCCCTTGTGCAGGGCGATGTAGATGACGTCCTGGCGAGCGACGCGGCGGCAAAACTCTTCAGAAACGTCGGTCAGGGACACAACGCCGTGGCGGAACGCCTCTTCGGGCAGGCGGTTGATGAGGTTCACCACCCCGTTCTCCAGCCCCCCCACGGCGAAGCGGTACACCACGTGCAGGATCAGGGGGCGTTCGGCCCGGGCACTCATGGGCGGCCTCCACCGGCGGCGCGCTCGAGCAGCTCGTCGATGGCGGGCGCCATGTCGGCGACGAACCGCTGCAGGGTGTGTTCGGCCGCTTCCCGCGTGTCCACGAAGGGCGTGTACACCACCACCAGGGCAGAATCGTCTCCTCGGCCCTGGAGCTTCAGCCAGGCCAGATAGAGCTTGGCCAGGGGATCGGCGGCGGTGAGCCGGCCATCGACCCAGTACCACTGGTAGACGAGGAGCCGCTGGCCAGGGCCCGCCAGCAGAGCGGATTTTGCTTGAAGCGGTCTGCCCTTCCAGGCGAGGTGGGCCGTCCCGCTGCTCACGAGCCGCCAGCTCGGGTCGCTCGTCTTGACCAGGGCGTTCAACGAGCTCACCAGCTCGGCGCCCTGGCGTTGATCCCGGTAGTAGGCGAGGTAGAGCCCGGCGGCGGCGCCGTCGCGCTGGAATGCGGCGTCGAGCTCGGCCCGGGGCGACTCGAAGGCCGGTTTCCAGGCCGTGAAAGGCGCGGCAGGCTGCCAAGGCCCGGCGAGATCGCTCGCCGCCAGCGCCGGCGGCAGGGTGTTGCGGGGCGCGTCCAGCGCCGCCAGGGCCGCCGGCCAGAGGCTCGCGAGGGACAGGACGAAGGCGGCGGCGATGAGCAGCGATCCCGTGGCGGTGGGGGCGCCCCCCCCAGCGGTGCCCACCGCGGCCGCGGGGGCTGGCTGCGGGGGATCGCGCCAGAAGTAGCCGATCCAGAAGGTGAGAGTGATCACCACGCCAAAGAACAACCATCCGTAGATCAGGTGATCCACCCCGGCTGCCAACTTGTTGCCGCTGAGGTGGCCGATCATGACGATCAGATAGGCTCGCAGCCAGTTGGCGACCACCGGCACCGCCAGGGAGACGGCGACGAAGGCCAGACGCTTCATGGGCTTGCGATAGACCAGGTAGGCGTAGAGGCAGCCCACCATGAAGCTGGCGATGAGATAGCGCACCCCGCTGCAGGCTTCCACCACCGACCAGGCGCCGGTGGGGATGAGGAAGAAGTTGCCTTCCCGGTACACCGGGACGCCGGTCGCGCGCAGGGCAGCGATGGTGACGTCGGCGGTCACGTTCATCATGGCTGGCACGAGAAACTCCCCGGCCGGCACGGCGAAGAGTAGGAAGGCAAGGGGGAAGGCGATGCGTCGCGCGATCTCCAGACCCAGCACCGCGATGAGGGAGGCCTGGAGCATGAGCACCAGGGCGAAGTGGGTGACGCCGATCACGCTGGCCAGCTCTCCCAGGAGCCAGCCGAATCCCGCCAGCGCCACACCGATCAGGGCGGGGTAGAAAGGCCGCGGCACCTGTCCGGCCAGTCGGTGCCGGTCGCGCCACACGAGCCATAGGGCGATGGGCGCGACGAGAAAACCATGGGCGAAAGTCTCCGAGCGGTACCAGACGGACGCCATGGAGCGCGCGGTGTCGAAGTAGAGGAGCAACAGCCCGACCACCACCGCGGCGACCACCAGGACGGCGCTCTCCCTCGTCCCGAAAGGCCAGGGGAAGCCCTGGCCGAAAAGCCCGGGGCGTCCCATCCCGGCAGGCGGGTCCGGCGCCGTGACGAAGGGGTCGGTCTCCACTTTCATCCGCGCTACCCCAGATGGCGCACGAGGTGGGGTCCCAGCGCATTGGCCAGCCCGCGGGGCAGGCGCCGCCACAGCGCGATGAAGGCCCGGTACTTGGGATTGAGGGGGTTGTGCTGAGGGATGGCCCCTCCGCGGTACAGGCAGTACTCGTAATGCAGGGGCGCGGGTTCGAACCCCCAGTGGCGCTTGAAGTCGTAGGAGCCGGTGCCCTGTTTGCTCCTGCCGTAGTCGAAGATCCGCACTCCCCGCTCGCAGGCGCGCCGCATGAGCTCCCAGTACTTGAAGTCGTTGGCCGCCAGCTCCCGGGCGCGGGGATCGTCCCCGGCGTAATAGGGCAGCACCTCGTCTCGAAAATAGAAGGAGAGGACACTGGAGATCGGTCGGCCCGTGGGATCCACCACGGTGAGCACTTCGCAGTCGGGACCGAAGGCCTGCTGCAGGGCCTGGAAGTAGGTCTTGGGCAGAGCCGGGGTGCCGTGGCGGTGCACGTTGTCCGCGTACAGGCGGAAGAAGCGCTCCACCGTGGTGTCGATTTCGCTCTTCAAGCCCGCCTTGATGCCCTTGCGCACCATGGCCCGCTGCTTGCGAGGAACCGCGTTCAGATTCGCCTCCGGTGCCGGCGCCAGGGGCTTGCGGAAAGTCACGTAGAGATCCTGGCGCGGCCAGTCGGGCTGCTGGGGCACCCGGTGGCGCAGCTCCAGGTGGTCCACGCCCAGGTCCCGGCCCAGGGCGCAGGCGGCCGCGATGAGGGCGTGCCGAGCGTCCTCGTGGCTCGCGGCAACACCGCCGTAGGCGCAGAACGGCAGCGACGCCAGGCGATGGCCGAAGAGAAGGCTCTTCGTTTCCGCCAGGGGAAGCACGCCCACGACTTCGCCGCCCTCCTCGGCCAGGAGGTAATGGGTGCGATGGCCGAAGACGCCCTCGATCACCTCTTTCCACTCGATGCGGTGGAAGAAAGTGGCCTCCGGGCAGGCGGCCACGAAGGCGCACCAGCGGTCCCGGTCCGCGTCCCCATAGCGGCGCACCGCCGTGCCGGCCGCCTTTTGCCTCGGGACGAGAACGCGCTCGATGCCTCCCATCGCCTCAGTCCTTGAGAAACACCTGGTCCACCCGGTCCCAGGCGAAATCCTGGAGCAGGCGCTCAAGCCGCCGCTCGGTGCGGGCGAGGTTCAGGTAATGGCGGAACCGGGCCTTCAGGGCCACGCCGGGAACGCGGGGCTGCTGCGGGTCCAGCTCCCAGGGGTGGAAGTAGAACACCGCGGGCATGCCTTCCACCTGGTTCACTCGCCGGAGGAAGGCCCGGGATAGAACATAAGGGAAGAGGCGAAAATACCCTCCGCCCCCTGCCGGCAGGTTGGCGTTCCACAGGCGCGCCGTGGTCACGGGGACCTCCAGAAGCCCGGGCCGGGGCGAGTAGGGGAAGCGGGGCGCCTCGGGCATGCCGTAGTGATCGTGGCGCACCGGGTAGACGCTGGAGCTGTAGCGGTAGCCGGCTTCCAACACGCAGTCGAAGGCCCAGGGGTTGCGCGCGCCAAAGGAAAAACTCGGCGCCCGGTAACCCTTCACCGCCTGGCCAGTGATGTCCTCCAGCACCGATTTCGCCCGCCGAATGTCTTCCAGGAACGCCGCCGGGGACTGGTCCACAGCCCGCCGATGGTCGTGACCGTGGCTCGCGACTTCGTGGCCCGCCTCAGCGATCGTGTTCACTAAGCGGGGGTAGCGCTCCGCCACCCAACCCAGGACGAAGAAGGTGGCCCGGACCCCCGCGCCCGCAAGGAGGGTGAGCACTCGCTCTACGTTGCGTTCCACCCGGCAGGGGAGCCGCTCCCAAGTTTCCCGGTGGAGATGGGGTTCGAAGGCTGACACGTGGAAGTAGTCCTCCACGTCGATGGACAGGGCGTTGACCAGGCGGGCGCCGTTGGCCGGGGCAATGCCGCTCCCACCGCGAAGGTCTCTGGCCATGGGCAGGCCATCGGCAGTGGGCCGGGGCGAGGGATCCAGTCTCATGGGGAGACCCGGCTCAAGGGTTCTGCCACCGCCCGACGGGCAAGCCAGCCGGCAAGGTGGGCAGCGATGCGCTCCGCGGCGCGACCGTCCCAGCCTTCGGGCCGCTCGCCTTTTTTACCCCGCCCGGCCAGGATGGCCTCCACCAGGCAGAGGATCCGCTTTCGGTCGCGGCCCACCAGGGTGTTGGTTCCCCGCTCCACGGTGATGGGGCGCTCGGTATTGTCCCGCAGGGTCAGGCAGGGAATCGAAAGGGCGGTAGTCTCCTCTTGCACCCCGCCGGAATCGGTGAGGACTAGTCGAGCTGCGGCGAGGAGGCCCAGCATTTCCAGGTAACCCGCCGGAGGAAGCAGGGCGATGGACGGGGTGGCGAGACGGGCGGCCAAGCCGAAGCGCTCCAGATGGGCGCGGGTGCGCGGATGGACGGGCCAGACCAGGGGTAAGCGCTCGCTTACTTCCCTGAGGATCTCCACCGTCTCGGTGAGCGCCTCGGGCTCGTCCACATTGGAAGGGCGGTGCAGGGTGACGAGTCCGAACCCCCGCCCATCGACGGACAAACCGGCCTTGTCCAGGGTGGAGGCCGCGGGCACCGCATGGGGCAGATGGGCGAGCAGGGAATCGATCATGACGTTGCCCACGAAATGAATCTTCTCCGGCGCGATGCCTTCCCGCGCCAGGTTCTGCGCGGCCGCCGGCTCGGTGGTATACAGCACCTCCGCAAGCTGGTCGGTCACCAGACGGTTGATCTCTTCGGGCATGGTGCGATCGAAGCTGCGCAAGCCCGCCTCCACATGGACCACGGGAACGTGTTTTTTCACCGCCACCAGGCTGCAAGCTAGGGTGGAATTGACGTCCCCCACCACCACTACGCAGCTCGGTGCGTAGTCGTCCAGGACCGGCTCGAAGCGGCGCATGATTTCCGCGGTCTGCACCGCATGGCTGCCCGAGCCCACCTCCAGGTTCACGTCCGGGGGCGGCAGCCCCAGGTCGCGGAACAACTGGTCATTCATGAGCCAGTCGTAGTGCTGTCCCGTGTGCACCAGCACCGCCCCGGGCAGATCCGAGCGGGCGCGAAAGGCACTCAGCAGGGGCGCCATTTTCATGTAATTGGGGCGCGCCCCCACCACGCACAGGAGGGGACCCTGCTTGCCGTCCGCGGCGCCCATCAGCCTCCCTCCCGCTGCCTGGTGGCGGGCTTCGCCCCCGGCGCGCCGGAGCTTTGACCGCGCACCAGCTCGCTCAGCAGGTCCAGCACCGTGAACATGGTCCGCTCCAGCCGCAGTAGCCGTTGTTGGAGGCTTACCGGATCCGTGCCTTCCGTGCTGCCCAAACCACCGGTCAGCTCCAGCCCATGCCCGGGCTCTAAGTCGCCGACCGGGTTTCCCTTTCCTACCTGCGTCGCGGCCCTGGGGGCTGCCTGCACTCCGGCCGCTCCTTGCTCGGCGGGCGCTGGGACCGACTCGTCCTGGGACACGGCCAGATCCAGGCCGCCCTCGTCCTTCATCTCCGCTGTCACGGCGCGCACGTCTTCCCCGCGGAAGACGTGCTTTTCCGCCAGGTAGCCGGACAGCAGCAGGCGGTTGCAAAGGGTGTTGATGCGCCGAGGGATGCCGCCGGTCGCGCCAAAGATCTCGTCCATGGCCTCGGCGTCGAATTGGGGATCGCCCACCCAC
>NZ_DAIRTR010000057.1:0-18055 GCF_036803785.1 Pelomicrobium sp.
GATCAACACCACGCCGCTGGTGGACATCATGCTGGTGCTGCTGATTCTCTTTATCATCACCATTCCGGTCATGCACCACGCGGTGAAGATCGACTTGCCGCGTGCCACCAGCCAGCCCAACGAAGCAAAACCGCAGACCATCACGATCAGCATCGACACGCTGGGGCAAGTGTACTGGAATGAGCAACCCCTTGACCGGGCCGCCTTGCCGGGGCGCTTTGCCGAGGCGGCAAAGCGCGAACCGCAACCGGAAGTGCACATCCGAGCCGATCGCAAAACGCTCTATGAAAACGTCGTCGAAGTGATGTCAGATGCGCAAGCCAGCGGGCTGAGGCGGATCGGCTTCGTGACTGAACTGATCCCCAATCATCCTTGAGCACAGTGACCCGCGGCCTCGGATCGCTACGCTCGATAGACTTTGCTTTTCCTGTGGAGAGCCTATCGTCGTCTAGGCCGGCATTCTCAAAGGACGAGCTGGTGACAAGGCCCGACACGCCGCACGCCGCGATGAGCGGGATGACGCCGACCTGGTAGCGGAAGAGCGAGACGACCGCCGCTAGCGCGATCATGGCCGATACCCAGTCGAAGTTCCCAGCAAACCCTTGCGGCCATAGCACGTGATAGCCGAAGAACAGCACCAGGTTGAGGATCACGCCGACCACGGCCGCAGTGATCGCGGTCAGCGGCGCGGTGAACTTGAGGTCGCCGTGGGTCGATTCTGCAAGCGGGCTGTCGGTCAGAATGAACAGAAAGGCCTCTTTTGAATTGCGGGTCTTCAGCAAATCGAGTGGGTTGAATCACCAATTTCCGACCTGAGCCGGGTATAGGTCGAGGCCGCCGAGATGAAAGTAGATGGCATTGCGGAAGCGCTCTCGATTGCGAAAGCCCAGCGCCCGGCTCTTCATGCGCTGGATGCGGCTGTTGATGCTCTCGGCATGGCCGTTGTGCACCTTCAAAACGACGGCGTTGATGACGCCCCACAGATGTTTCTTGATGGTCGCAGCCGTTCTTTTTACCGGTTCCAGCCGGCTGCGCACCGCCCAGGCCAGCCAGCGCGCCCAGCCTTTGGCGGCCCAGGTGCGGCTGTTGTAGTGCCACAGGCCCATGGCAAATTCCTTGATGGCCCAGGCACGCGCCGTCTTCAGGCTACTGTCGCGCAATGCACGAAACCGATTCTGCTGCGCGCACGTCCTATTGGCCGGATTGGTGAGCCAGTCATATTTGCTGCCCTTGAGGCAGTCTTCGCCCACGGCCAGCAGGCCGCGATGCTCCTGTCGACGCACCTTGTCCACCGCCTCGCTCAGATACTTTGCGACATGAAACTTATCGAAGGCGATCTTCTCTTCGGCCTGCGGAATGTGCGCCTCGGTGGCGCGGATATAGGCTGGCCACATGTCCATCGCCACCGCCTGGATACGGGCCTTCTGCTCATCGCCCAGCTCGGCGTAGTACGCTGCCAGGCTCTCCGTCTTGCGCTCATCCGCCACGTGCAGCACCACACCACGCTCCTGGTCGGTCACCACCGTCACGTATTCATGGCGCCGGGCAAAAACCGTCTCGTCCACACTCGGATACTGAGGCGAACTCACCTTGCGCCGGGCCATGCCCCGGTTCACTGCGCGTTGCATCACCCTGTCGATGGCATGCTAGCTCAGCTTCAATTGCCGCGCCAACCGCCTGGGTACTCGCCTCTTTCAGCCAGTCGATGATCAGCGCCTCGAACAAAGCCGTGAAGCCCGAACCCGGCTCGGCCCGCGGCACAGACACCGTCACCACGCCGTGCTCCGCACACCGCACCCGCGGCACGTCCGCCTCCAGCACCGTCTTGTACTGGCAGGTATCCAGATGCCGCCATCGGCGCCGCCGGCTGTCATAGCCGGGGCTTGGCCGACCACAGTACGGACACGTCCACGTCGCGCCAGGCTCCGGCACGACGTGAACCCGAACCTCCTCGGCCTCGCGCAGCAACTGCACCTCGGCCACCTTCCACGGCGACCGCAATCCAAGAATCTGGGCGTACAGCTCTATGTCTCTCATGGCTCAACAGGCTAAGCTACCCACTCGATCAGGGGAAGAGCCCCGGAAGAAAATGGAAACCAAGAACAGCAGGAAGCGCTTAACTTCCTGCTTGAAGCGTGACCTGTACGTCGACCGGGTGGCCGTCGCGCAACAGGTTCAATTTCACCGTGTCGCCGACCCGAAAGTCCTCCAGCCGGGAAAGGAGCTTAGCCACGCTGTCCACGGGCTGGTCGTTAATGCCGGTGATGATGTCGCCTGGGACGAAGCGGCCGTCGGGTTGCACCCTTGCCGCTCTGAGCCCCGCGGCTTCCGCGGATGAGCCGGGCGTCACCCGCAACACCAGCACCCCTTCTACGCCCAGGCGCTCGGTCATGACCCGGTTGAGGCCTTCGTCCACCTGGATGCCGAGGGCGGGACGCACATACTTTCCGTGGGCGATGAGCTGGGGCACGACCCGGTTCACGGTGTCCACCGGAACAGCGAAGCCCACCCCGGCGTAGGCCCCCGAAGGGCTATAGATGGCGGTGTTGACGCCGATCAGCCGGCCGGCGGAGTCCAGCAGCGGCCCGCCCGAGTTGCCAGGATTGATGGCGGCATCGGTCTGGATCAAGTGCTCGATGAGACTTTCGCCGTCTCCGGCGGGCAGCGACCGGTCCAGGGCGGAGACGATGCCTGTGGTGAGGGTCCAGTCCAGCCCAAAGGGATTGCCGATGGCGAACACCTTTTGCCCCACTTTGAGGTCGTGGCTCGTGCCGATGAGGACGGGCGGAGGGCGGTTTACGCTTACCCCGATGCGCAATACCGCCAGGTCATGGGCTGGGCTCGCCCCTACCAGAGCGGCGCCGTAGCCCCGGCCGTCGCTCAACTGAACGCGGGCTTCCGAGGCCCCGGCGATCACATGGTAATTGGTCACCACGTGACCGCGCTCGTCCCAGATGAAACCGGATCCAGTGCCTCGGGGGATGGTAAAGATGTTGCGCGTCCACAGGTCCATGACCCGCTCCCGGGTGCTGATGAACACGACCGAGTCCTTGGTTCGCTGGAACAGCTCGATGGTGGCTTTTTCGTCCTCGGCCAGGTCGCCCCTGGGCGTGACTACTCGCGGGGCGGCATTCGTCCTCAGGAAGGTCGATTCGATCCACGGCCAGAACTGCCAGGCGATGAGGGCGAGTGCGGCCACGACGACCAACAAGACCGGCGCAGAAAACGGGGCGAAACCGCGGGTGCGCATGCTGAGCTTGACTCCTTTGAGCGGATGCGGGCAAAGGTGTTCGGGTGTGTCCGGGATTTTGCTTGGACCCTTGCCCGCGTTCAAGGGGGAGCACAGGCTCAGTAGGCCGGCTTTACCCGACGGAAGGCCTTGAGCAGGGCCAGATCATAGAAGATCTTCAGCGCACCGCACGCTACCAGCGGTGCGGCGAGCCACCCGGCGGCGAACAGGGCGCCACCCAGGGAGGGACTCAGCGCCGCGGCCAGGCTCCGGGGTACGGCAGTATAACTCGCCGCTGCGGCCCGTTCTGGCGGGGTGACCACGGCCATGACGTAGGCAGAGCGGACCGGCACGTCCATCTGGGAAAGGGCTGCGCGCAGCAGCAGCAGGCCCAGCGCGACCTCCAGGCGGGAGGCGAAGGCTGCCGAGATGAGGGCCAGGCTGGCGGGGATGTGGGTGAACACCATGGTGTTGAGCAGTCCGATGCGCCGGGCCACCCACGGCGCGGCGAGCTGGGAGAGGGCGGTGAGAAGCCCCGCCCAAAAGAAAAATGCGCCGGCTGCCGTGAGCGAGAGCTGGAAGCGCTGGAACAGCCACAGGGCGAGCAGGGAATGCACCACTAACCCACCAGCGAAGGCGTCCACCGAGAAGAGGGCGGCCAGCTTGACGACGATGGGACGGGAAGGCCCGAGGGGTGCTGGGGCATGAGATGCGCTGTACACTGACGGGCGCGGCAGCCGCGAATACAGCATCCAGATCGCGACACCCGTTGCTCCGTAGACGAGGAACATGATGCGCAACGCGGCCAGGCGGTCAATCCCCAGTCCGGCCAGCCCGTCCGGTATGCCAGCGGCGAGCGCGCCAAGGGCGGCGGCGAGCGCACCGGTCAGGCTGTAGCGGGCGAAAAGCGCGGTGCGGGCGTGGCCCTGGGCGGCCTCCGCCAGGCGGGCGTGCTCCAGGGGCAGGAAGACGCTCACGTCTCCCGAGCTGGGGTTCAAGGTCCCGACAAAGGCAACCACCAGCAGGGGCCAAAAGGCGGACAGGCCGGCGAAGGCCAGCCCCGTGGCGCTCATCAGCAGAGCTGCCACGAGCAAGAGGCTGCGAGGATGGAAACGATGCCCCCAGGCGCCCACTGCCAAGGTGGCGAGGGCCGACCCCAGCAGGGTGGCGGTGCTGAGCAATCCCACCTCCCAGGTGCCAAAGCCCAATGCGAGCAGGTAAGCGGGCAGCAGCACGGCGATGTACCCGTCACAGAGCGCTCGCAAACCCCGTCCGATGAGAAGCAACCGCGCCTCGGGCGCGACGCCGGCGGGCAGGATCACGCTCGCCCGCCCGGGCGGACGGTTTCCTCGAGCGGAGCGATCGCGCACTGGAGATCAAGGACATCCTGGGCCATTGTTGAATGGTAGCGCACTGCGCTGGCTCGAGGTTGGCGGTGGTGCGTGTCGGGGTTGATGGCCTGTTCACGCCTCGGCAGCAGGGTCCGGGGTTGGAACGCCAAGCCCGCCGAAAGGTCCATTCGGGAGGCGGCGCGAGCGACGACGGGCTTGCACTACTGGCTCGCCCCCGGTTCGGCCGCTGGCGCCTGGATCCCGGGTGGAGCGTCGCTTCGAGGCCGTAAAGGATGCCGGTCCAGCGTCCTTCGGTTGCGCTCATGTACTCTCGCGGTACCCCCTCATGGGTCAAGGTGAGATGGCAACCGTCCTTGCGCGGGAGGATATCGACGCTCACGCGGGTGGCGATGTCCGGCCGTTGCTCTAGCCAGAGGCTGAAGACGAGTCGCCTCGGCCGTACGATCTCGATGTATCGGCCGGCGTGCTCGACGTCCCTACCGGCTCTTTGGCCCACGAGGCGGAACGAGCCGCCGACGCGGGCGTCGATCACCACATGCGCCATCGGCCGCGTCGCCGTTGCGAACAGCCACAGGCCGGCGATCTCCGGATCGAGCCAGGCGTCGAACACGCGCCCGGCAGGTGCGCCGTAGCGATGGGCGACGTGGATCGATTGGGCGGAATGAATGTCCATGGCTACAGCGGCTCGAATTTCCTCTCGTCGTCTAGGCGAGATGCTTCATGGGTCCGCAGATGGCCGTTCGGAATGGGCGCAAATCGGTAAAACCCGTTTCTCGGTCGAGGCCGCGCCGACAGTACGCGCGAGAATGCAGACGCGGGACAACAGCTGTGCGCCGCTATCTGCACCCCCGTTTCTGCGGGGGCTCAGCCGCCGCTCAACGCCTGGACGATGATCACTTCCCCGGCCGCGTCCAGCGGCTGCATCAGATCAAAGATCTGCTTGCCGTTCGCGAAGAAGCGCACATGGGGCCGGATCCGCTCCTGCTCGTCGATCATGCGGAAACGAATGCCCGGGTATTGGCGCTCCAGGTCATCGAGGAGGGCAGCAAGGGTGGAACCGCTCGCGTTGACCGTCGATCGCCCCGTGTACGAGCGCAGTGGGCTCGCGATGCGCACTTTCATTGGAGCGTGCACCGTTCAGGCCAGTCCGGCCACTTCCACGGCGTAGATCTCGGGAAAATGCCGCACGATGCACCGCCAACGGCGGCCTTCGTCGCAGCTCATCCACAACTCACCGCTGGTGGTCCCGAAGTACAGCCCCACGGGATCCAGGGTGTCCGCCGCCATCGCCTGGCGCTTCACGGTCCACCAGGCTTGGCGTTGGGGCAGGCCGTGGTCGAGCCGCTGCCAGGTTGCGCCGCCATCGCGGGTTCCATACACCGCAGGAGCTCCGTCGGGACTGGTGCGCGGCCAGACGCTCGTGCCGTCCATCGGGACGACCCACGCCGTGTCCGCGTCCCGGGGGTGGACCACGATGGGAAAGCCGATGTCGCCGACCCGCTCGGGCATGGTCTTGCCGATGCGCACCCACTCGTCGGACGGACGGTCGAGCCGGTAAATGCCGCAATGATTCTGCTGATACAGGCGATCCGGGTTGCTTGGGCACAGGCGCACGCAGTGCGGATCATGGAACGTGGGATCGGTCGCATCGAAGCCTTCCACCACGTCGAGCCCCTTCAGAAGGGGCGTCCAGGTCCGGCCGCCGTCCAGCGACTCGTGCACGCCGCCGCCCGACATGGCGAAGTAGAGGTGCCCGGGATCGCGCGGATCGACGATGATGGAGTGCAGCTTCGGCCCATCGGGGGTGCCGTCCTGCACGGTGCCCATCCATTGCCGGTACCGGGGATCGTCATTGATGCTGGAAAAAGGCGCCCAGGTGATGCCGCCGTCCTCCGAGCGGAATAACCCCTGGGGCGAGGTGCCCGCGTACCAGACGTGCGGTTCGACGGCATGGGCCGGTGTCAGCCAGAACGTCTGGTCCACCACACGGCCCTGCTCACCCTGCGGCGCTTTGGCGAAGGCCGGCGGCCGCGCGGCCTCCTGCCAAGTTCGGCCGAAGTCGGTGGAGCGGAAAATGGTCGGTCCCAAGTGCCCAGTCTTGGCCGCCGCCAACAGCGTCCGTCCGTCCCGCGGGTCGAGCACGAGATGATTGACGATGTGGCCGAGGAAGTGCGGCCCATCGATCCGCCAAGCCTTGCGCGCCTTATCGCCATGGTACAGCCATGCTCCTTTGCGCGTGGCGACCAGCACCACCGTGCGAGCCGGGTTGCGGGTTCGCGTTGCGGTTTTCTCTGGATTGCTCACCATCGATCGCTCCTCCTGGGAAGATTGAGCCGCGCTGCTAGGTCTTCCGGCGATAGCGGACGGTCATGAAATGGTGCTGCCGCCTGTCGTCGTCCAGCCTGTGGGACGGCACCATCCGGTGATCGTCGCTGTTCAGTTCGATTGCGTTTCCGCACTGGTCTGTTTCGCCTTCTGTTGTGCTTCGGCCGCCACTGTCTCCCGGATCGGCCGGATCGGTCGTATCTCGATGCTGCCCACCCGCGCTGGCGGGATCTTGGAAGCGATCTGGATGGCCTCGTTCAGGTCCTGGGCTTCGATCAGGTAGAAGCCGGCGAGCTGCTCCTTGGTTTCGGCGAACGGGCCGTCGGTGACGGAGAGCTTGCCGTTTCTGATCCGAACGGTGGTGGCCGTCTGGACGGATTCGAGGGCTTCCGAGGCGAGGCAGTGGCCGCTCTGGCGGATCGCCGCGTCGTATTCCACGCAGTCCTCGTCTGGCAGCTCGGGCAGCCGCTTCTCGTCGAGATAAACCAGACACAGGTATTTCATCACGCTCTCCTTTTCGGGGCAGGCGGCCCGTGTGCGGACCGGTTATTCCCCACCCGTTTTTGCGCCAAGGGCCGAGCGGTCGCATTTGGCCACCCGTGCGCTGCAGGCCTCGAAGCGCAGGTGCAAGCGGGGCTAGACCTCCTGTCCGTGGGTGGGGTGATAGGCGTACCGGGGCGTGGCGCCTGATTCGCCTATAGTCGTCTGGCGAAGGGTCAAATCGACAACGGTCGGTTAATTTCTCAGCTCGGCCAACCGCCGCTCGAGAAAACGCCGCTGGGGCTCTTGGCGCGTCAAAGCGAGGGCGCGTTCGTAGGCGGCCCGGGCTTCCGCTGCCCTTCCCGCTCGCCGGCACAGCTCCGCCCGGGCCGCGTGGGCGAGGGGGTAGTCGGTGAGATCGCCCCGCGCCACGATCCCGTCGATCAGGGCGAGGCCGGCCTCGGGACCGTCGCGCATCGCCACCGCCACGGCCCGATTGAGCTCCACCACGGGCGAGGGCTCCACCCGCGCGAGCACGTCGTAGAGACCGACGATCTGAGCCCAATCGGTGGCTGCGGCATCGGGCGCTTCGGCGTGTACCGCTGCGATGGCTGCCTGGAGGGTATAGGGCCCGAACCGTCGCGACGCCAAAGCCTGTCTTACCAGCGCCACGCCTTCCGCGATCTGCGCTTGGTTCCACAGGGAGCGGTCCTGATCCTCCAGTAGGATCAGATCCCCTGAACGAGACACGCGGGCGGCGCGCCGGGATTCGTGCAGCAGCATGAGCCCCAGAAGGCCGGCAGCTTCGGGCTCCGGCAACAGCTCGACCAGAAGCCTTCCCAATCGGATCGCCTCGCCCGTGAGATCAGGCCGCATGAGGCAGGCGCCCGCACTGGCGGCGTAGCCCTCGTTGAACACCAAGTAAATGACTCGCAGTACGCTTGCCAGCCGCTCGGGGAGCTCGGCTCGCTCGGGAACCTGATAGGGAATGCGGGCGTTGCGGATCTTGGCTTTGGCGCGCACGATGCGTTGCGCGAGCGTCGGGGCGGGGACTAGGAAAGCGTGGGCGATGGCTTCCGTGGCAAGCCCGCACACCTCCCGCAGGGTGAGGGCCACCTGGGCATCGGGGGGCAAGGCCGGATGGCAGCAGGTGAAGATTAAGCGCAACCGGTCGTCCTCGATGTCTTCCTCGTGGCTCCAGGCCGGCGCGTCTGCAGCGATCGCCTCTACCTGTTCGGCTACCGGGTCTAGGGGGTGAAAGCGTGCGCGCTTGCGTAGGCCGTCGATCGCCTTGAAGCGGCCGGTGGAGACCAGCCACGCCCTGGGATTGGCCGGCATGCCTTCCTGGGGCCATTGTTCCAAAGCGGCTCTGAAGGCATCGTGCAACGCCTCTTCCGCGAGGTCGAAGTCGCCGAGCAGGCGAATCAGGGTGGCGAGCACTCGCCGGGACTCGGCTCGGTAAATCGCCTCCACCACCTCGCGGAGGGATTCGGCCGCCTGTTGGTCTCCCACTTGGCAAATCTCCGTCATCGGTAGCGAGAACTCCAGCGAGACTCTCCACTCGACAATGCCAGCATCGACCAGAATATCAATGTGTACATCGATGGGAAAGATGACCAAGGCCTTGACATGCCTCTAGGGGCGGCCGGAACTCGCCGCGCTCCGCTAGTGGCTTCAATGGACAGAGGAAAATCCCCGCCAGGCGGGATGGTAGGAGATGGCTGGAGACTTGACCGCCATGGGATGGCCGTTTCAGGCCGTTGTGGTCGGCCTGCAAGACCTGCCGATCTTCTAGGGCGGCTTTGCACCAACGGAAAGGTCCAGGATTCCAAGGCGATTCCCCCGGGCAAGTGAGCATGCCCGGGGGGTGCAGTTGAAGCAGCGATAGATCCCTTGGGGCGGGCTCAAGCCAGATCGAAGCGATCGAGATTCATCACCTTGTTCCAGGCGGCGACAAAGTCATGGACAAACTTCTCCTTCGCGTCCGCGCTGCCGTAGACTTCGGCGATCGCTCGCAGCTGGGAGTTCGCTCCGAAGATCAGGTCGACGCGGGTAGCGGTCCATTTGACCTTGCCGGTTTTGCGCTCGCGCACCTCGAATACCTGCTTTTCATCCGACACGGGTACCCATTCGTTATCCATGTCAAGGAGGTTGACGAAGAAATCATTCGTCAGCGCACCAACACGATCGGTAAAGACGCCATGTTTGCTGCCGCCGAAATTCGCACCCATCATGCGCATGCCACCCACCAGGACGGTCATTTCCGGCGCCGACAGCGTGAGCAATTGCGCTTTGTCCACCAGCAGGGCTTCGGGCATTTCCGCCGGCCTGCCTTTGATGTAATTGCGGAAGCCGTCGGCCACGGGCTCCAGCACAGCAAACGATTCGACATCGGTTTGTTCCTGGCTGGCATCGGTGCGGCCGGGCACAAAGGGCACCGTGACTTTTACCCCCGCATTCTTCGCCGCCTGCTCCACCGCAGCGCAACCCGCAAGCACGATCATGTCGGCTAGCGACACCTTCTTGCCATGGGAGGCGGCGGCGCTGAAGTCCTTGCGGATGCCTTCCAGCGTGCTCAGCACCTTGGCCAGCTGCGCGGGCTGGTTCACCTCCCAATCCTTTTGCGGCGCCAGGCGAATGCGCGCGCCGTTGGCTCCGCCCCGCTTGTCCGAGCCACGGAACGTGGCCGCCGACGACCAGGCGGTATAGGCAAGTTCCGAAACCGTAAGACCCGAGGCGAGCACCCTGGCTTTCAAGGCTGCCACATCCTGCGCATCCACCAGTGGATGATCCACCTTCGGTACCGGGTCCTGCCAGATCAAATCCTCTTCTGGCACTTCGGGCCCGAGATAGCGAGTCTTGGGGCCCATGTCGCGGTGGGTCAGCTTGAACCAAGCGCGGGCGAAGGCATCCGCGAACTCCTGCGGGTGTTGGTGGAAATGACGCGCGATCTTCGAATATTCGGGATCGTAACGCATCGCCATGTCGGCGTCGGTCATGATGATCGGCACCTTCTTGGAAGGATCGTGGGCGGCCGGCGCCATGTTGCGATCGCTCGCTTGCTTGGGCGTCCACTGCCACGCGCCCGCCGGACTCTTGGTCAGCTTCCACTCGTTGCCGAACAGCATGTCCAGATAGCTCATATCCCACTTCGTGGGCGTCGGTGTCCACGAGCCTTCCAGACCGCTGCCGATCTGATCGTCCCCTCTACCGCTCTTGTAGCGGGATTTCCAGCCAAGGCCCTGCTGCTCGATGGGGGCGGCTTCGGGCTCAGGCCCCACCAGAGAAGGATCGCCCGCGCCATGACATTTGCCAAACGTATGGCCGCCGGCTGTCAATGCCACGGTTTCGTAATCGTTCATGGCCATGCGGCGGAAGGTTTCGCGCACCATCTGGGCAGAAGCGAGCGGATCGGGTTTGCCGCCCGGCCCTTCAGGGTTCACATAGATGAGGCCCATTTGCACCGCAGCCAAAGGATTCTCGAACTCGCTTGCCTGGGTGCCATGGCGCTGGTCTTCCAGCCATTTGCCTTCCGACCCCCAATAGACCGACTCATCTGGCTCGTATACATCCCGGCGCCCACCGCCAAAGCCAAAAGTCTTGAAGCCCATGGTCTCCAAGGCCACATTGCCCGCCAGGATGATGAGATCAGCCCAAGAAATCTTACGGCCATATTTCTGCTTGATCGGCCACAGCAGGCGGCGAGCCTTGTCGAGGTTCACATTGTCCGGCCAGGAATTGGTGGGCGCGAAACGCTGCTGCCCCAAGCCTGCGCCACCACGGCCGTCGGCGATGCGGTAGGTGCCGGCCGCATGCCAGGCCATGCGGATGAACAGCGGCCCGTAGTGGCCGTAGTCCGCCGGCCACCAGTCCTGCGAGTCGGTCATCAATGCAGCCAGGTCCTTTTTCACTGCCGCAAGATCAAGTGACAAGAATTCCTTCTTGTAGTCGAAGTCGCCGCCCATCGGATCGGTTGCCGGGGCAAACTGGTGCAGGATCTTGAGATTGAGCTGGTTTGGCCACCACTCGCGGTTGGATTTGACTTCACTGGCCGCAGCCGTGGTGTGATGAAAGGGGCATCTCTTCTCGCTTGACATGGCGATTCTCCTCGGTGTAGTTGCCTGAATCAGGGAGCGTTTGCGCTCGTCGACGGCGCGATGACCGACCGTGTACCCGGTCAAGCCACCTGGGCCGGCCGAAAGCGCCGGCCGTTACGGAGTGTTCGCTCTCCGCCGTCTTCCCGACACGCTCGCGTGGGACGCGGGGTTCCCCGGCCTCAGGAATAAGCTTAGGCTCGGCGCAGTAATCGTTCCAATCGTTTGTTTCGTTTGCTACGATAGTTTCTACCTATTACCTACATATCGTCTTTGTCTCTACGACCCCATGAATCTGCGAGATCTCAAATATTTCATTGCGCTCGCTGAGACCCGCCATTTCGGACAGGCCGCGCGACGCAGTTTCGTCACCCAGCCGACGCTCTCCGGCCAGATCAAGAAGCTCGAGGAAGAACTGGGAGTTGCGCTGTTCGAGCGCACCAAGAAGACCGTGGCGCTCACCGCCATTGGAGAGGCATTGCTGCCCCATGCGCGGCGGACGGTTGAGGAGGCCGAAGCGCTCGTCCGGCTCGCGCATGCCGGGCGCGAGCCGCTCGCTGGGCCGTTGCGTCTCGGTGCGATTCCGACCCTAAGCCCCTATCTGATGCCGCTGGTGCTCGCACCGCTCCAGCGCAGACACCCGCAACTGAAGCTGGTTCTTACTGAAGAGCTGACCGGACGCTTGCTCGAACGGCTGCGCCATCACGAGCTCGACGCCGCGCTCATCGCCACGCCGATCAAGGATCCGGAGCTCACGGCGCGTGCTCTGTTCGAGGAGCCGTTCTGGCTGGCGCTGCCGTGCCGCCATCCGCTGTGCACTCAGGACACGATCGAACGCCGTGACCTCGCTCGCCTCGAATTGCTGCTGCTCGCCGAAGGGCACTGTCTGACGGAACAGGCGATGAAAGTCTGTCGCATGGACGCGAGCGCACGCAGCGGCGCGCAAGCGGACTTGCGCGCCGCGAGCCTCGACACCCTGCTGCAGCTCGTCGGCGCGGGCATGGGAGCAACCCTGGTGCCGGCGCTTGCGTTGCGCAGCGTCGGCACGGGGGTAGTCGCGCGCCCCCTCGAACTACGGGACGCGCGGCGGCGCGTGGTGCTGGTGTGGCGCACGAGCTTTCCCAGGACCGAGGCGATCGAGGCAATCGCCGAGGTCATCCGCGCGAACCTTCCTAATACGGTGCGGGCGCTCGGCGCTGGACCGCAGCGCGGCGCTAGAAGACAGGCTGAGGCGCGGGCGGCTCATTCTTAGGACGGCGTCGCCTGGCTTACGCAAACCAGGCGCGCCATCCATGCGTTTCCACCGTGCCTTTTAGGCGCGCATCCTCGGAGGGAGCCCGCCCCTCAGGCCCACCCCGCCGAGTGGGTTCGCCGACCGAATTTCCTCGGACGAGGCCAGGAATTGACGTCCGAGATCAGCCGTTATATCGTTTTAATCATAACGCTATCGGGAGAGGAGAGGCGATGCCGCTCGCACGCCGTATCGGGGCCGCGGTAGTGGCACTATTGTGTGTTACCTCGTCCCCTGCCCAGGGATTACCCACCGTCGCAGCTGCTGCTGACCTGAAGTTCGCGCTGACCGAAATTGCCGAGCATTTCAGACGCGAGACAGGCCGCGCGGTGAAGCTCACCTTCGGCTCCTCCGGCACTTTCAAGACCCAGATCGAGAACGGTGCGCCCTTCGAGCTGTTTCTCTCCGCCGACGAGAACTACGTGTTACAACTTGCCGACAAGGGCCTGGTACGCGACCGGGGAACCCTCTATGCCGTCGGTCGGATCGTGCTTTTCGCTCCCCATGGCTCGCCCCTGAAGGTCGATGGCGAGTTGAAAGGACTGAAGACTGCGCTCGCGGAGGGGCAGATCCGGCGTTTTGCCATTGCCAATCCCGAGCACGCGCCCTATGGCCGGGCGGCCCGAGCCGCTTTGCAGCATGCCGGCCTGTGGGCAGGCATCGAAAAGACGCTGGTGCTCGGTGAAAATGCCGCCCAGGCGGCCCAGTTTGCCGCCTCGGGCTCGAGCCAGGGCGGGATCATTCCCCTGTCCCTGTCCAAGGCGCCCGAGGTCGCCAGACTCGGCCGTTTCGCCCTCATCCCAGCCGAATGGCACGCGATCGAGCCTTTGCGCCAGCGTATGGTGCTCACGGCCAAAGCGGGCGAGACAGCCGCCATCTTTTATCGCTACCTGCAGCAGCCCGCGGCCCGCGAGGTTTTCGTGCGCTACGGCTTCGTGCTGCCGGAGGAGGCCACGAAGTAATCCCATGGACTGGCAGGCCATTGTCTTGTCGCTACGGCTGGCGGTCGTTACCCTTTTCGTCCTGTTGCCCCTGGCGGTCGCCGTGGCGTGGTGGCTGGCGGTGACCTCCTTCAAGGGCAAGGCGTGGATCGAGGGCGTGCTGGCGCTGCCCTTGGTGCTACCACCCACGGTGATCGGCTACTATCTGCTGGTGGCCATGGGCAGCCACACCTGGTTAGGCCAGCTCTATGAGCGCCTGGTCGGCCATACCTTGGCCTTCAGCTTCACCGGTCTGGTGGTCGCCTCGGTCATCTTCAACATCCCTTTCGCAGTGCAGCCGATCCAACGCGCCTTCGAAGCCATTCCAAGGCAGATCCGCGAGGCAGCCCAGTGCTGCGGGCTGACGTTCTGGCAGGCATTGCGCAAGATCGAGCTGCCACTCGCCTGGCCGGGCATCCTCTCGGCGGCGGTGATGACCTTTGCACACACCCTGGGAGAATTCGGCGTGGTTTTGATGGTGGGGGGCAACATCCCCGGCGAGACCCGGACGGTGGCGATTTCCATCTATGACAAGGTCCAGGCCTTTGATCTCCAAGCGGCCGGGCAGATGGCGCTGCTCCTGCTCCTCGTCTCCCTGGTCACCATCGCGGTGAGCTATGGTTTCGTCGCCCGCCTGATGCAGCGGCGCCGACCCGCCGGCGCCTAGGGGCCGGTATCGGGTTGCGCCCTGGCTGGGCGCGTCGATTGTTATCGTATTGATTCCGTGCATCGTTTTTTTTTGGTCGCTCCACCCGTCAGGGCTTGGGGGTGTCCGGCCCGCCGGTCGACCGCGGCGACCCAGGGGAACCGAATCCAATGGGTGCCAAAGAATCAGTCACTTGAGCGGTCGCTCGATCGGGATCGGTCGTTTTCGGCCCCTGGCTTTCGTACAAAAGTTCGGCCATCGTGCCGCTTTGCGGGAGACTGCCTACCGATGCTTGTCTAAAATAAACATATAAGCTGTCCGGCTCGGCGGCAGGAAAAGATGCGTTTTTTCCGGTAGTCTCTGTCGCCCTCATTAATGCTCTTGCCCGGGCGGGTTCTCGTTCGATGCGCGAGCTGATCCTGGTGTTGATGACGTGGATTGCGGCACATACCGGGCTGCCCGTCCCCGATCGTCCTCCTGAGGTGGTATTCACCGCCCACTGCGAGATTCAACGGCTTGCCTTTGCAGGAAAAAGGCCATGCAGCGAGACGGAGGGCGCCGTAGCGGCTTACGACCATAGAACCCGAACGATTTATCTGCCGCGCAACTGGTCCCAGGACAATGTTTATCACGTGAGCATGCTGTTGCACGAGCTGGTCCACCATATGCAGGCCGAGGAAGGGTTGCACATGGGCGTGCCCGGCATTTGCCCCGGGCGCGACCTCGAGCAGCCGGCCTATTCCGCCCAGATCGCCTGGTTGAAGGAGAAGGGAGTTGAAGAGCCGCTGGCCATGATGGGCATGAATGCGCTGTACCTCGTCATGGTCACGTCTTGCCGGCATGGCAATTGATGCCCAGAGGAGAAGGTCGATGCGTTCCCCTAGTCTGGCGGTCGGGTTTGCCTTGATGCTATTTGTGCTTCCCGCCGGGGCGGCGGAGCCGGTGGATTGGGATGGCTTGGGGCTCGTGGCGATTGATGGGACGCCCTTCCCGAAGGGGACCTTCGCCCATAAAGTGGTGTTGCTGGTCAACACCGCCTCTTTCTGTGGTTACACCCCGCAATACAAGGGATTACAGGCGCTCTGGGAGCGCTACCGCGGCCGTGGCCTGGTGGTGCTGGGCGTGCCCTCCAACGATTTCGGCAACCAGGAGCCGGGCAGTGAGGCCAAGATCAAGGAATTCTGCGAGGTGAATTTTGGTGTCACGTTCCCCATGACCACCAAGCAGCGGGTACGAGGGCCGGAGGCCCATCCCCTGTACCGTTGGGCGGCCCGGGCCCATGCTGAGGCGGTGCCTCGGTGGAATTTCCACAAGCTGCTCGTTGGCCGCGATGGCCGCTTGCTAGCAGCGTTCCCCAGTCAAGTGGAACCCACCTCGCCCCAGCTCATCGAGGCGATCGAGCGTGCGCTCCACTGAGCTTCACAAGGTCCTTGCTCGCCCCCTTTTCCGGATGGGAGGCCAGCCGATGGGCCCAGCGGGTGGTCTCCGGCAAGCGGTAGCGGGTGAGGCAGCTCAGCACATAGCGCAGGGCTGTCTCCAGGCTCACTCGATGGCCTGCCGAAACGTAAATGGGTGCTACGCCCGCACGGCTGCGTAGCGCTGCCCCCACTACTTCCCCGCGATCGATCAGCGGGCGCCACGCACCTCGCTCGTCCGGGACGGGCTCGTGCCCGCCGATCAGGAGGGTCTTCGCTACCCCGATGGTGGGCAGGTCGCAGACGATTCCTAGGTGGGAAGCGAGACCCAGACGGCGGGGATGGGCGTAACCCTGGCCGTCACACAACAGCAGCTGAGGTATTTTCTCCAGCTTTTCGAGTGCCTGTAGCACGACGGGAATTTCCCGGAAAGAGAGGAGGCCCGGCACGTAGGGAAAGGCGACTGGCGCTCGAGCCACGGCGTAGTCCAGGGGCGCCAGGCCGGGATAGCCCAGGACTACGACCGCGGCCCGCGCCATGCGGCCTTGGTCCTCGAAGCCCACGTCGACGCCGCCCACCGCGCTTACTTCCGCCAGCCGGTCGTGCAGTTCCACCCGCTTCCGCAGTGTCTCTTGCAGGCGCATGGCGTCCCGGGGTGCCAGATCCCAAGGATGGGAAAGGGACGCGCGCAGAGGGGACATCGGCAGGCTTGATCGTGGAAACGTGGCGTTTTTTACTTTATCACGAGCGGGAGGCTTTTCCGGCGACGTCCATGACCAAAGGCTACTCCCATGTGGTGGGGTTCGACGATGGACCTTTCGAACCGGGCCATCGAGGCGATGTGCTGCTGGTGGGGGCGGTCTACGGCGGGCCCAGGCTTGTGGGTGTGCTCTGCGGCAAGGTGCGCCGGGACGGGACAAACGCCACCCGGGTGATCGTCGATCTGGTGCGGGACTCCCGGTTCTTTCCCCAGCTCCAGCTGGTGCTGCTGCAAGGCATCGCGGTGGCGGGATTCAACGTGGTGGATCTGCCCGAGCTGCATCGGCGCCTGGGCCTTCCGGTGATCGCTGTGGTTCGGCGACCGCCCAACCTCGAGGCGGTTCGCCGGGCGCTTCTCGAGCGCGTTCCCGGAGGGCAGCGCAAGTGGGCCCGGGTCGAAGCGGCCGGCCCCATCGAGCGGATCGAGGGGCTGTACGTGCAGCGGGCGGGCCTCGGGGCGGACGCGGCAGCGCGAGCGCTACGCCGGCTCGTGCTCTGTGGGACGCTGCCCGAGCCCTTGCGGGTCGCCCATCTCATCGCCGGCGGACTTGTTCATGGGGAGAGTCGGCATCGACCTTGACGGAAGGAGGCCCCCCGCTCGTGCCCGCTGGTAAGGCCCGTATCGACCCGGCCAGGGGTGTAGCTCCGGCAGCCCGGGGGGAAGCTGTTCGTGCTGGCCGATTACCAGGAGTCCGGCTCCATCGAGGCGTTCCACCATCTGCCGACCGACCGCAGCGTGAAGGGCGGTGTCGAAGTAGGTGAAGACCAGGTGGCGGCAGAAACCGTCCAGCACCTCCCACTCCGAAGGGTAGGAGGCGAGATGCCGGATGTAGGCGGCGGCACCGGAAAGCCCTAGCGCATCCAGACGGCTGCGCAGGCGCCGGTATACCTGTTGCCGCACCTTGCGGAAACCGGCCCAGCGGTAGCCCAACTGGGGCAGGGCCCACTGGAGAAACTGGGTGCACCCCTGGTCGCTCACAGCCGCTCGCCTGCCTCCTTGACCTCTAGTGCGGCCGCTCCTCGGGGGTGGAGGCGAGGCGCTCTCGGGCCCAATCCAGGATCGGGCGCAGCCGCGGCGGCAGAAGCTTCCTGGCTTCCTCGAAGCGTGCCCAGCGGAATTCGTGATGCTCCGGACGTCCCAGCTCCGGAGAGACGGGAAGCGCCACGGGAGCGCCCGGGGACTCGGCCAAGTAGAAGCGGGCGATCTTGCCTGCGGCGTAGGGTTCAGTCTCCCGGTACTCCTCTCCCCAGGGAAAACGCAGATCGTCCAAGGAAGTCTCCTCCTTCACTTCACGCACCGCGGCCTGGAGCGGTCCTTCCCCCGGCCGGGGCAAGCCTTTTGGGAAATCCCAGTGGCGGTAGGCCCGCAGCACCAGGAAGCGCCAGCCATCGTCCCGATGCCGGACCACAACCGCGCCCGCGGAGAATTTACCCCGTTCTGTCATGGGAAGCCTTCGCGTCCGTTCCAGGCCCGACTCTGTGGC
>NZ_DAIRTR010000058.1:0-18045 GCF_036803785.1 Pelomicrobium sp.
TTCCGACCCAAAGGGGTCGCCGGCGCCACCCTGTCCAGTGAAGGGGAGGTGGTCCTGATCCTGGATCTGTCGCAACTTCTTGCCGGCCGCGACGGGCTGATCGCCAGCCGCGCGCCCACGCCGATGTCCCTCGCCGCCTGAAGGCGGCAGCCCCGCCGGGCGCCGCGCATCCCCGAATTGGCGCCCGATCCCAGGCTTATTCTGCTCATGGAGGGTTTCGCCTTCCCGCGATAATCGTCGGCAGCCGGGGCGTTGCAGCACCGCCCCGCCGATGGAGACATCATGGCCGACGAGAACGATCTCGAACGCACAGAACCGGCGTCACCGAGGCGCCGCGAGGAGGCCCGCAGCCAAGGGCAGGTGCCCCAGTCACGGGAGCTCGCCAGCTTGGCGATGGTGGGCGGCGTGGGTGCGCTGCTGTGGCTCGCGGGCGCGTCGTTCGTCTCTCGCGTTGGCGCCACCCTGGCCCACGGGCTCACCGTGGAACGGGAGCTTGCGTTCGACGCATACCTGCTGCTTGCACGCCTTGCTCGTTTGGCGGTGGAGGCGCTGGCAGCCTTGCTGCCCATCGCAGGGGTGGCGCTCCTTTGCGCCCTGGTGGCGCCCATCGCGCTTCGTGGCTGGATCGTGAGCGCCAAAGCCCTCACCCCCGATTGGAACCGCCTGGATCCCGTCAAAGGCCTGAGCCGCATGTTCTCCCTGGGCAGCTTCGTGGAGCTCGCGGTGTCGGTGGCCAAGGCGCTGCTGGTGGGCGGGGCGGGTGCCTGGGCCTTGTGGAGCCAGCGCGAGACCCTGATCGGCCTTGCCTTCCAGGGGCCGGGCGCGGCTTTTTCGAGCCTCGCCGCGGTGCTTGCCCTCAGTTTTTTCTGCCTGGTGGGGGCCCTTGCCTTGGTGACCCTGGTGGACGTGCCGTTTCAGCTCTGGAACTACGGTCGCCGGTTGCGCATGAGCCGCGAGGAGGTGAAGCGCGAGCACAAGGAGACCGAAGGGGATCCCCAGATCAAGGCGCAGGTGCGCACCCGCCAGCGGGAGGTAGCGCGCCGTCGGATGATGGCGGAGGTCCCGAAGGCAGACGTGGTGGTGGTAAACCCCACCCATTACGCGGCGGCGCTCGCCTACCAGGAAGGGCGCATGCGGGCGCCGCGGGTGGTGGCCAAAGGCGCGGGGCTGCTCGCCGCGCGCATCCGCGAGGTGGCGCAAGCGCATCAGGTGCCAGTGCTTTCGGCGCCAGCCCTCGCCCGCGCCCTGTATCATCACGCGCAGCTGGGCGAAGAGATTCCCGAAGCCCTCTACACCGCCGTGGCCGAGGTGCTGGCCTACGTGTATCAGCTGCGGCACGCCCGCGTCCTGGGGCAGGCGTTGCCCCCCCTCGGAGAAGTGCCGGTCCCCCCAGGAATGGATCCCCACGCCGGGGACCCTGATCGGAAGGACGGGTGAGCGCCGTGGCTGCCGCCGTGCTGCCTTCCCTCTTCCGCTCGCTGCGGGCTTCCAGCGCCGTAGCTGCCCCCGTGGTCATCATCCTTATCCTGGCGATGATGGTACTGCCCCTGCCGCCCTTGGTCCTGGACATGCTGTTCACGTTCAATATCGCCTGCGCCATCATGGTGCTGCTGGTCGCCCTCAATACCGTCAAGCCCCTCGATTTCGCCGTCTTCCCCACGGTGCTGCTCGTCACCACGCTGCTGCGGCTGTCACTCAACGTGGCTTCCACGCGGGTGGTGCTGCTGGAGGGTCACACTGGGCCGGATGCCGCAGGCCGAGTGATCGAGGCCTTCGGCCACTTCATCGTGGGGGGCAATTATGCCGTGGGCTTCGTGGTGTTCGTGATTCTGGTGATCATCAACTTCGTGGTGATCACCAAAGGCGCGGGGCGCATCGCGGAAGTGTCAGCGCGTTTCACTCTGGACGCCATGCCCGGCAAGCAGATGGCGATCGACGCCGACCTGAACGCGGGGTTGATCGGCGAGGAGGAGGCGCGCCGCCGGCGGGCCGCCGTCGCTCAGGAGGCGGACTTCTACGGAGCCATGGATGGGGCCAGCAAGTTCGTGCGGGGCGATGCGGTGGCTGGGATCCTGATTCTGCTGATCAACATCGTGGGCGGCCTGGTGGTGGGCGTCTTCCAGCACGGCATGGATTTCGGCCAGGCGGCGCAGAACTACACCCTGCTCACCATCGGCGACGGCCTGGTGGCCCAGATCCCGGCGCTGGTGATTTCCACCGCCGCCGGCGTGGTGGTCTCCCGCGTCGGCACTGGCGAGGACGTCACCCAGCAGGTCAAGGGCCAGCTCTTCCACAATCCCCAACCCCTCGCCCTGACCGCCGCGATCCTGGGGGTGTTGGGGCTCACGCCCGGCATGCCCCATGCGGCGTTCCTGCTGCTCGCCGCAGCGCTGGGTGCGCTGGCCTACGCCTTGGCACGACCCCGTCCGTCGCCCCCCGCCTCGGCCCCTGCTGCGCCGGGACCCGAGAGCCAGGAGGCGAGCTGGGACGATGTCACTCCGGTCGATACGTTGGGGCTGGAAGTGGGCTACCGCTTGATTCCGCTAGTGGATCAGGGCCGGGAAGGGGAGCTGCTGCGCCGGATCAAGGCGTTGCGCAAGAAGTTCGCCCAGGAAGTGGGTTTCCTGCCGCCGGCGGTGCACATCCGCGACAACCTGGAGCTCAAGCCCGGGGCCTACCGCATTCTGCTCAAGGGTGTGGAAATGGGACGGGGCGAAGCCCATCCGGGGCAATACCTCGCCATCGATCCGGGGCGCGGCGCGCCGGCGTTACCGGGTATGGCGGCCCGGGATCCGGCCTTCGGGCTGCCGGCCATCTGGATCGAGGCGAGCTTGCGCGAGCAAGCCCTGGCCCAGGGCTACACGGTGGTGGATGCGGCCAGCGTGATCGCCACCCACTTCAATCAAGTGATGCGTACCCACGCGCAAGAGTTGCTCGGGCGTCAGGAAGTGCAGCAGCTCCTCGATTACCTGGGTCGCGTGAGCCCCAAGCTGGTGGAGGACTTGGTGCCCAAGGCGCTATCCCTCACCACGTTGCAGAAGGTGCTGCAAAACCTGTTGGAGGAGGGTCTCCACATCCGGGATGCGCGCACCATCGTGGAGACACTGGCCGAGCATGCGCCTCGAACCCAGGACAGCGCCGAGCTCACCGCTCTGGTGCGGATCGCTCTCGGCCGTTCCATCGTGCAGGGTTTGTTTGGGCCGGTAGCCGAACTGCCGGTAATCGCCCTCGCACCCGAGCTGGAGAACCTGTTGCTGCAGGCGGTACAGGGCGCGGCGTCCGCGGGCGGCTTCGAGCCGGGGCTCGCCGAGGCGCTGCTCGCCGGGGCGAAGACAGCGCTGGCCCAGCAGGAGCGCAACGGGCACCCCCCGGTTCTCCTCACGCCCCCGCCGCTGCGGCCGCTGCTCGCCCGCTTCCTGCGGCAGACGCTGCCCCAGCTCCAGGTGCTATCCCACGCCGAAATTCCCGACTCGCGGTCCATCCGCGTCACGGCTGTCATCGGAGGTAGAGCATGAACGTTTCCCGTTTCGTCGCAAAAACGTCGCGCGAGGCCTTGCGCCAAGTCAAGGAGGCTCTGGGCCCGGACGCGGTGGTCCTGTCCAACCGCACGGTGGAAGGCGGGGTGGAGATCGTGGCTATGCGCGCCGAGGAGATCGCTCCTCTGGTGACACCGTCCAGGGTTGGGCCTGCGGGCGAGGCCGGGGAAGCAGGCGAGCCGCCGGCCCCGGCCTCCGCGCAGCCGTGGGTGCAGGCGCTGGCAACGGAGATCAAGACGCTGCGCGGCATGGTGGAAGAGCAGTTGGCCGGGCTTGCCTGGGGCGGCGTCGCCCAGCAGGATCCGGCACGAAGCGCCGTGCTGCGCAAGCTGCTCGCGGCCGGCTTCAGCCCGTCCCTCGGGAAAAAAATCCTGGAACGGCTGCCCCGGGGGCGCCCTCCCGACCAGGCGCTGGAATGGGTGCGGGCAGCCCTGGTGCACAACCTCGCCGTGCTGGAGGACGAGGCAGAGGTGCTGGAGCGGGGCGGCGTGTACGCGCTGATGGGCCCCACGGGCGTGGGCAAGACCACCACCACCGCGAAACTGGCGGCTCGCTACGTAGTGCGCCACGGCGCCCAGCGCCTTGGTCTCGTGACCACCGACAGCTATCGCATCGGCGGCCACGACCAGCTCAGGCTCTATGGGCAGATCCTCGGAGTACAGGTGCACTGCGCCCGGGATGCTGAGGAACTGGCGGCGGTGCTCGAACGCCTGCAGCACAAGCACCTCATCCTGATCGACACGGTGGGCATGAGCCAGCGCGATCGCCTGGTGTCGGAGCAGGTGGCCATGCTGCGCTCGCAAGGACGATCGGTGCGCCGGCTGCTGTTGCTCAACGCCACCTGCCACGGGGACACCCTCGAGGACGTCTATCTGGCCTACCGGGACGGGCTCGCCGGCTGCGTGCTCACCAAGCTCGACGAGGCCATTGCCGCTGGTGCGGCGTTGGACGTGGCGATCCGCCACAGGCTCAAGGTGTTCTATGTCTCCGCGGGCCAGCGAGTTCCGGAAGACCTGCATCTGCCCGATGCCCGGACCCTCATCCAGCACGCGTTCGACGATCTGGCCTTGCGCTCTCCCCATGCGCCGGGAGAGGCCGATCTGGCGGCGTTCATGGCTTGCGGCGTGGCGCGCCGGGCAGCGATGGAAGCGGCCTATGGCTGAATGCCATGGGGACCAGGCCGCAGGCCTGCGCCGGTTGCTGGCTTCCCAGGGGCCGCGAGTCGTGGCCGTGGCCGCAGGAGCCGACGGGGTTGGCCGCAGCACCACCGTGGCCTGCCTGGCCCTGATCCTTTCGCGACTGGGACGGCGGGTGGTGGTGGTCGATGGCAACGCGAACGCCGGCAACCTGAACGATCTTCTACAGGCCAATGCTCGCTTTGAGCTGGTCCATGCCCTCGCCGGCGAGCGTACCTTGGGGCAGGTGCTGGTGCGCAGCCCCTACGGGTGCGCCGTGCTGCCGGCGGCGCGGGGTCTCGCCCAATTGTCCAAGCCGGGCAGCTGGGGTGGAGTAGGGCTGCTCAAGCGGCTGGTGGACCTGGATGTCGGGGCGGATTTCGTTCTGGTGGATGCGGCCGCCCGCGCGAGCGGTCTGTTGCTGCCGGTGGATGCCCTTGGGCAGGAATTACTCCTGGCGGTTTCCCCTGAGGCCCGCTCCATTACCCAGGGCTATGGGTTGATCAAGCGCCTCGTGTGGCGTGGCGCCCCGCCGCCGTGCCGGCTGCTCGTGTGCCAGGCGGCCGACGGTGCCCAGGCGGAGGCGATCCACGGCAATGTCGCCGACGTGGCGCGCCGTCACCTGGGAATGGCGCTGCCCCTGGCCGGCTGGACGCCCACCGACTCGGCGGTGAGCCGTGCTGCCGCCCACCCTCGCTCGACGATGGCGGCGTTGCGCGATGGTCCCTTCCTCCGCGCAGTGGAGCGGCTCGCCGAGACACTGCTCGCGCCGGTGGGAGAGGGGGGCAGCCGTTCGCACGGGGCGATGCCAGCGATGGCGGACCGTCGGGCCAGGAGGGGCGTCACAACCGCTGCATGCTGATCTCGCCGGCGACCGGGACGGCGATGGCAACCATCCCTGGGTGGCCATGAGGTTTCGAAGAAGGAGGGAGGTGGGATGTACACCGCAACGGGGTTGAGCGATCGGGAGTACTGGGTCGAGCGCTACATGCCCCTGGTCAAGCGCATCGCCCATCACATGATGGCGCGGCTGCCGGCGAGCGTGCAGGTGGAGGATTTGGTCCAGGCGGGGATGCTCGGCTTGCTGGACGCCATCCAGCGCTTCCAGGAAGGGCAGGGTGCCCAGTTCGAAACCTACGCCGCCCAGCGTATCCGGGGCGCGATCCTCGACGAGCTGCGGGCCGCGGACTGGTTGCCCCGCAGCGTGCGCCGTAGCCTGAGGCGCATCGAGCAGACAATGGCGAGCTTGGAACAACGCCTGCACCGGCCGCCCAGCGAGCAGGAACTGGCCCAGGCACTGGGGCTTTCCCTGGAGGAATACCAGGCGATGCTGTCCGAGGCGCGCGGTGTACAGATCGTCTATTACGACGATTTCGACGAAGGCGAGGAGGATCACTTCCTCGACCGTCATGCGCCTGACCCCCATCCGTCCGCCCTCGAGCGCATCATCGACGAAGACTTTCGCAGGCGGCTCGCGGCGGCCATCGACGCGCTGCCGGAGCGGGAAAAGTTGGTCATGGCCCTGTACTACGAACAGGAGCTGAACCTCAAAGAGATCGGGGCGGTACTCGGGGTCACCGAGTCCCGGGTGTGCCAAATTCATAGCCAGGCCGTGGCCCGGTTGCGCGCGAAGCTCAGAGACAGATGACGGGGCGCAAGCGGTGGATCTGCTAAGCCTCGCAGGTGTCCTCTGCGCGCTGGCTGCTCTCCCGGGCGGTCAGGTGCTGGAAGGCGGCCCCGTGGCTTCCCTGCTTCAACTGGCGGCGGTCCTGAGGAGTACCCACGGCAGCCTGGATCGTGGTCGCCGGAGGTCGGCTACGCTGGCCTGGTGACGCAGATGGCCGACTGGGGACAACGGGCGCGCAACCGCTGCGTGACGGTAACGATCCTAGCCGAAGGCCTGCAGGAAGGGTAGCTATCCCTTCCCCGAGCATGCCTAGGCAAAACCTGGGTCCCAGAGGGAGGCCGTGGCGGACCTGGGACTCAGGCCCGCGCGACCTCGCCGCTGCGGTTTGCGGAGAGGAGACGCCCGGTCGGATCGTAGAGGTTTGTCTCGCTCGAGGGAGCCAGAAGGGTGAGACCCTGGCGGCAGAGGACCAGACGCTCTTCGATGAGGCGCCCGTTCAGGCGGTTTAGCTCCCGAAGCCGGGCCGCCTCAGCAAGCAAGTGCTGCCAGGCGGCGCGCACCCCAGCCGGCTGCCGGGCGAGCCAGACGTTCCAAGCAGTGCGCGGAAGCGGGTGGTCGCCTTCCCGGCCGAGCGCGGCGAAACGCCCGGCCAAGAGCCGCTCCAGGGTCTCGACGGCCGCTTCTTTTTCCGCCGCAAGGCACGCCAGCGTCTCCAGGTCGCCGGCCACCAGCGCATCCCGTTCCCGGGTGAGAAGGGCAGCCAGGGCGGCGAGGGCGCCGCGCTCGGCGGTAAGATCCGGCGCAGGGTTGTTTTCACCCCCGGGAACGGGCGAGCAGCTCACGGGCCTCCTCGATTAACTTGTCGGCAATGGCCTCGGGATCGATGCGCAACCGCCCTTCGGCGATGGCGGCCTTGAGCGCGGCCACCTTCGCGGTGTCCATCCCCTCGGCGCCGGCAATCCCTTGGGCCAAGCGCTGGAGCCGAGCGGAAAGGGGGGAGAGCTCGACGCTGTCCGCCTCAGATGTCCGGGAAGCCGACGCCGGGCCGTTCGCCGGCCGGGCTTGTCCCTCGCCTACGGGGGCGACGCCGGGGAGCTGCTTCACCGAATGGTCGATTTTCATGGGTGTCCTTCCGTCTCCTGGGGGGCCAACTGGATTACGGCCTCGGTTCCAGAAAACTTTAGTGCGTCACTTCCACCACGGCCCCCGGGCGGGCGATCCCCGAGACCAGTTGCCCGCCTGCCAGGCGCACCTGGACGAGCTGACCCTCGGCAGCGGAGGACAGAGACCGGCCCTCGGCGCTCACGGAAAACCCCCGTCCCCGGGCGATCACCTTCACCGTCTGGCCCTGCATCACAACAGGGGTCGCCTTCAGCTGATCCGAGCGCAGCAGCTGCCCGGCGGCGATGGGGGCGGCCACCGTCTTGCCCAGGATGTCCCGGGGGTCGCTCACCACGGCGGCCGACAATTGAGTCAGGTCGGCAGCGACAGGCGTGAGGTCCGCCTCGCTCAACTGCGTTCCGGGGGCGAGGGGACGGGCAGCGGCCAGCACCTGCGCTTCGACGCGCACGGTGACTGGCAGATAAACGGTCCAGGCGCTAGGCGCCGTACAACGCACGCCCACTGAGGCGTTGCCCCACAACCGCTGGCCGGGAGGCAGAAAGGGCTCGAGCACCCCGCAGGCCGGGAGGATGAGCCGCTCATCGAGCCCGCCCACCTGCACGCTCACCCGGCCGGGCAGCGACTGGGTCTGCCGCAGCACGAATTCCTGGGCTGCCTGGGCGACCGCTCCCGGTGCCTGGCGCAGAGCTTCGGCGCCCGCCGGACCCAGGGCCAGGGCCAGGGCGAGGCCCGCCATACCGGGCCGGGCCAGTGGACGTCGGAAGATGCTGGTGCGCTTCATGGGCGCCATGGTGCCACCGGGAGCGGTCGCCCGGAGATGGGAAAAGGGGTGGCTTTGCCGGCCTTTTCTCGTCTTTTGCCGTGCCGGCACCGCGCGAAGATGCGCGCGATGGCCGGTCGCGCTGCAGTGCGGCCGTACATTCAAGCGCCGGGGCACGAGCGCCGTTAAGGAGATCGTCAGCCTCGCGCAACGGCCTGCGGCCCGGGGGGCTCGCCGGTACCCTTCGGCTCCCGGGCCATGTCCTCAGGCGGAGGTGTCGAGAGGTCATCCGCAGTGGGAACGATTCGAAACGAAGAGCGGGAATTCGTTTACAAGGACGGCGACTTCGAGCGGGTGCGCGTCCTCATCCAGCGGCGGGCAGGCATCTCCCTCTCGCCCGCCAAGAAGGACATGGTCTATAGCCGCCTGGCCCGCCGGCTGCGCTGTCTGGGCTTGCGGTCTTTTGGCGATTATCTGAACCGGCTGGAACAAGGCGACGAGGCGGAGTGGGAAGCCTTCACTAATGCCCTGACCACCAACCTGACCGCCTTTTTCCGAGAGGCGCACCATTTCGACCTCCTGGCGCGCCACGTCGCGGCGCATCGCCGCGGTCGTCCCGTGCGCCTGTGGAGCGCGGCCACCTCCACGGGCGAAGAAGCGTACTCCCTGGCGATCACCATGATGGAGGTCTTTGCGAGCTATACGCCGCCGGTGACGATCCTGGCGACCGATATCGATACCCAGGCCCTGGCCTGGGCCCGAAGGGGGGTGTACCCCGAGGAGCGGGTGGCGAAGCTTTCCCAGGAACGCTTGCGACGCTTTTTCCTGAAGGACGCCAGCACGCCGGCGGGGGGCGTGCGAGTACGCGACGAGCTCAAGGCGATCATCACCTTCGCGCCCCTCAATCTCCTGGATCCCGTCTGGGACGTGCGCGGGCCCTTCGACGCCGTCTTTTGCCGCAATGTGATGATCTATTTCGACAAGCCCACCCAGTATCGGATACTGGAGAAACTCGTGCCGCTGCTTGCGCCCCATGGGTTGCTGTTCGCCGGGCATTCGGAGAGCCTGAGCCATGCGGCGGATCTGTTCCGCCCCTGCGGGCGCACCGTCTACGCACCGCTGCGCAACCCGCGGCAGGCCCCCGAGGAGGAAAGAAGCGCAGGCGGGGAAGGCGCCGTCCTGGCGGGGGGCCGTCCTGCGGTCGGCGCAAACGGGCGAATTCCCGCCGTCGGGCCGCGTGGCAGCGCCGGCGCCCCGGGCGTAGAAGGGACCGGACCGTTCCGAGGAGCGAAACGCTTGCCATGAGCGCCGGACTCCATCCTCCAGCACCCATGCCCTCGGCGAAGGGCAGGCTGCGAGTGCTGATCATCGACGACTCCGCACTCATGCGCCGGATCCTGACCGACATCGTCAACGCAGCGCCGGATCTGGAAGCGGTGGGTGCAGCCCGAGATCCCCTCGTGGCGGAGGAGCTCATTCGGACACTCCACCCGGACGTGATCACCCTGGACGTGGAAATGCCCAGGATGGACGGGCTCACCTTCCTCGCGCGGCTCATGCGGCTGCGGCCCACGCCGGTGGTGATGGTGTCGAGCCTCACCGAGCACGGCTCCGAAGCCACCCTAAAGGCGCTGGAGCTGGGTGCGGTCGATTTCATCGCCAAGCCCAAGCGGGACCCGCTCGGGGGCATGAGCGCCTACGCCGAAGAGCTCACGGAAAAGCTCCGTACCGCGGCCGCCGCCCGCCTGCGACCTCTGTCCAGCCCCTCCAGTGCCCGCCCGCGGGCCGCCGCAGCGCTGTCGCGATTTTGCGCGAGCGACAAGCTGGTGATGGTGGGTGCTTCCACCGGAGGTACGGAAGCGATCAAGGAATTTCTCGCCGATTTCCCGCCGGACGCTCCCGCAGTGCTCGTCACCCAGCATATGCCGGAAGGTTTCACCCGCTCTTTTGCCCGGCGGCTCGACGGCCTGTGCCGCATCGCCGTGAAGGAGGCTGAGCACGGCGAGCGGGTATTGCCCGGGCACGCCTACATTGCCCCGGGTCATTCCCATCTCAAGGTGCGCCGCAGTGGCACCCACTATACCGTGGAGCTCAGCCAGGAGCCGCCGGTAAACCGCCACCGGCCGTCGGTGGAAGTGCTGTTTCGCTCCGCCGCCCAGTGGGTGGGCCGTAACGCTGTGGGCGTGATTCTGACCGGCATGGGCAAGGACGGGGCGGCAGGCATGCTGGAGATGAAACGCGCCGGCGCCTACAACTTCGCCCAGGACGAGGCGACTTGCGTGGTATTCGGCATGCCTCGGGAAGCGATCGCCCTGGGCGCGGTGGACGAAGTGCTGCCGATCCAGCGGCTGGCGGCCCAGGTGCTGGCGCGCCTCATGGGGGCCTGAGCGGGTGGAATTGGCGGGCTTTCCATGCGCTAATCCTCCTTTGGCTTCCTCCGCATCGCGGCTAGCATGGTCTTCGTGGGCGCGCGCGGGGACAGCGCGCAGCCCCGGGTTATTTGAAGGAGGATACCCCATGATGGATCGGCTTGACGCGTCGCTTTCGCTGCACGAGCAGGCCCTCGCCCTGCGCCTGAAACGCCAGCAGCTCATTGCGTCCAATATCGCGAACGCCGATACGCCCCATTACAAGGCCAGGGACTTGGATTTCAGGCGCGCGCTGGCGGAGGCGAGCGGCGGCGGAGATTCCATGGCACGTACCCAGGCGGCCCACCTGACGCCTTCCGGCTCCGCCGCTGGCGTGCCTGCAGCTCTGTACCGTGTGCCCCTGCAACCCAGCCTGGACGGCAACACGGTGGAGATGGATGTGGAGCGGGCCCACTTTGCGGACAACGCGATTCGGGCCGAGGCGAGCATCCGCTTCATCGCGTCCAGGCTCAAGTCCATGCTCGCCGCGATCACCGGCTAGCGCGGATACTTCGGAGGAATTCCATGGCTCTCGGCAAGATCTTCGGCATCGCCGCCTCCGCCATGGCGGCCCAGTCCCAGCGACTCAACGTGATCGCCAGCAACCTGGCCAACGCGGAGAGCGCCATTAGCGCGGGCGGCGCACCCTACCGGGCAAGGCAGGTGGTGTTTAGCGCCGTGCCCGTCGACGCAGCAGCTTCCGCCGTGCGGGTGGCAGGCGTGGTAGAAGACCCCTCGCCCCAGCGCAAGGTGCACGACCCGGGGCATCCCCTCGCCGATGCGGACGGCTACGTCACCTATCCCAACGTGGACGTGGTGGAGGAAATGGTGAACATGATCTCCGCCTCCCGTTCGTACCAAAACAACGCCGAGGTCATGGCAACCGCTCGCCATCTGATGTTGAAGGCCCTGGCGATCGGGGAATGAAAAGGGCATGCCTGTGAACGCCATCGAGTCCGTTGCCGCGGCTGTGCTCGCCCCGCCCTCCCGCTCGGTCATGAAGGAGCAGGAAGACCGTTTCCTGCGGTTGCTGGTCACCCAGCTCAAGAACCAGGACCCGCTCAATCCCCTGGACAATGCCCAGATCACCAGTCAGATGGCCCAGATCAGCACGGTACAGGGGCTGGAACGGCTGAACGCCACCTTGAACGCCTTGCTTGGCCAGGCGAACGCGGCGCAGCAGCTGGCCGCGGCAAGCCTGGTGGGGCGAGGCGTGCTGGTGCCGGGCGGGGAGCTGGTCCTCGAGAGTGGCCGCACCCTGTTTGGCGTGGAGTTGAAGGAGCCGGCGGACCGGCTCACGGTGGAGATCCGCGATGCTACGGGACGCCTGGTCTATCGGGCCGAGCTGGGTCCCCATGGGGCAGGCATCCACGGGCTTCACTGGGACGGGATCACCGAATCCGGCGCTGTGGCCGCAGACGGGCGCTACTCCTTCGAGGTGAGCGCCACGCGGGGCGAGCAGAGCGTTGCGGCGATGGCTCTCTCCTTCGGACGAGTGGACGCAGTAGCCCGCTCTGGAGATGCGGTCTCTCTGGTGCTGTCCGGGGGACGCAGCGCGGCGCTCGCCGACGTGAAACAAGTGTTCTAGAGATTGCCCGCAAAGGAGCGATTCATGAGCTTTCAACAGGGATTGAGCGGCCTAAACGCCGCCTCCAAGAACCTGGACGTCATCGGCAACAACGTGGCCAACGCCAACACGGTGGGCTTCAAGGCGTCCGTGGCCCAGTTCGCAGATGTCTATGCCAATTCTCTCGCCGGGGCCGGCGCCGGCCAGATCGGCATCGGCACGCGCCTTGCGGCGGTGGCCCAGCAATTCACCCAGGGCAACGTGACAGTGACCCACAACCCCCTGGACATGGCCATCAACGGCAACGGTTTTTTCCGTATGAGCGACAACGGCGCCATCACCTATAGCCGCAACGGACAGTTCCACACCGACCGGGATGGCTACATCGTCAACGCCAGCGGCAAGCGCCTGACTGGTTATGGGGCGGTGAACGGCGTGCTCAACACCGCCGCTCCGGTGGAGCTGCGCATCGATACCGCCGACCTCGCGCCCCAGGCGACCGGGTCCGTGGCGGCGGGAGTCAACTTGGACTCCCGCAGTGGCGTGATCAGTGCCGCCTTCGACCTGAACGATCCGGCCACTTACACGAGCTCCACGGCGGTCACGGTCTACGACAGCCTGGGGAATCCCCACACCCTGTCCACCTACTTCGTGAAGACGGGAGCCAACCAGTGGAGCGTCTACGGCGCCCTGGACGGCACCCAGATCGGAACGGGCCCGTTGGGAAGCCTGAATTTCACCTCCAGCGGCACCATCGACACGAGCGCCACTTTTTTGCCTTTCACCGTCTCCGCGCCCGTTGCGACTGGCGCGGTGAGCCCTCTGACCTTCGACTTGGATTTTACCGGCAGCACCCAGTTCGGATCACCCTTCGGGGTGAACGCCCTTAGCCAGGACGGCTATGGGCCCGGGCGGCTTGCTGGCTTCAGCGTGGGCGGCGACGGCGTGATCCTGGCCCGCTACACCAACGGCCAATCCAGCGTGCTGGGGCAGGTGGTGCTCGCAAATTTCGCCAACCCCACGGGCCTGCAGCCTCTGGGGGACAACGCCTGGGCGGAGACCGCTGACTCAGGGCAGCCCCTCATCGGAACGCCCGGCTCGAGCAATATGGGACTGCTGCAATCGGCGGCGGTGGAGGACTCCAACGTGGACCTGACCCAGGAGCTGGTCAACATGATCACTGCACAGCGGGTCTACCAGGCCAACGCCCAGACCATCAAAACCCAAGACGCCGTCATGCAGACTCTGGTGAACCTGAGATAAGGACAATGGGAACCGCGCCCGCTACCGGGCACCAGAGCTCACAGGAAGCAGTCGGGAGCAATTATTCTATGGACCGCATGATTTATCTCGCCATGGGCGGCGCCAAGCAGATCCTGACGCGCCAAGAAGTGGCGGCCCATAACCTGGCCAATGCCGGCACCACGGGTTTCCGGGCGCAGATGTCAGCCTTCCGCACGGTCCCCGTGGAGGGGCCGGGCCTGCCCACCCGGGTGTACGTCGTGGAGACGACACCTGCGGCGAATCTTGCTCCCGGCCCGGTGGAGCAGACGGGGCGAGCGCTGGACGTGGCGGTGCTGGGCGCCGGGTGGATCGCGGTACAAGCGCCCGGTGGGGAGGAAGCTTACAGCCGCGACGGACGACTGCAGGTCAATCCCAATGGCATCCTTACCACTGGCGCTGGCCATCCGGTGATGGGAGATGGCGGACCCATCACCGTGCCTCCGGATGCCCAGCTCACCATTGCCCCAGATGGGAGCGTATCTGCCCTGCAAAGCGGCCAGAGTGCTGCCAGCGTGATGCCCCTCGGGCGCATCAAGCTGGTGAACCCCCCGGGGGCCGAGCTCTTGCGGGGCGAGGACGGGTTGTTCCGGATGAGAGGCGGTGGCACCGCGGCGGCGGATGCGGCGGTGCGGCTTGCGCCCGGTGCGCTGGAAGGCAGCAACGTGAATGTGGTGGAAGCCATGGTTACCATGATCGGGCTCGCGCGCCAGTTTGATTTGCACATGCGCCTGCTCGGTAACGCCGAGGCGAACGAGCGTCAGGCGGACCAGCTCCTCGGGCCGGCGCGCTGACCCGGATCGCACGCCAAGGGAAAGGACGACGTCATGATTCGATCGCTTTGGATCTCCAAGACCGGGCTCGACGCCCAGCAGACCCAGATGGACGTGATCGCCAACAACCTGGCGAACGTCAGCACCAACGGCTTCAAGCGCTCGCGCGCGGTATTCGAGGACTTGCTTTATCAGACGCTGCGTCAGCCAGGTGCCCACTCGTCCCAACAGACCCAGATTCCCTCGGGACTACAGATCGGCACTGGCGTGCGGCCGGTGGCCACCGAACGGGTCCACACCCAGGGCAATCTGCAACAGACCGGCAACGCCCTGGATGTGGCGGTGCAGGGGCCAGGCTTCTTCCAGGTGTTGCTGCCCGACGGCACCCTCGCTTATACCCGGGACGGCTCGTTCCAGGCAAACGCGGATGGTCAGCTGGTGACGGCAAGCGGCTATCCGGTCCAGCCGGGGATCACCCTGCCCGCCAACGCTTTGAGCGTCACCATCGGCAAGGATGGCACGGTGTCGGTGGTGCTGCCCGGCGCCACCGTCCCGACCCAGGTGGGTTCGCTGCAACTGGCTACTTTCGTCAATCCGGCGGGGCTGCAAAGCTACGGGGAGAACCTGTATCTGGAGACCGCCGCTTCCGGCACCCCCAATGTGAGCACCCCCGGGACCAACGGTGCCGGGCTGCTCAACCAGGGCTATGTGGAGACCTCCAACGTGAACGTGGTGGAAGAGCTAGTGAGCATGATACAGACTCAGCGGGCCTACGAAATCAACTCCAAGGCGATCCAGGTTTCCGACCAGATGCTGCAGCGCCTCGGGCAGCTGTGAAAGTGAGGCGCAGGAGGGCAAGCGTGAACGACGAAGGGCAGCCGGTGCAGCGCGGCTGGGCGTTGAAAGTTCGCTGGGGCGTCATTGCCGGGGTGGCGCTCGCGTTGTTGGGTTGCGCGGCGCCCGCGCCCATCGTGCACCAGCCTATGAGCGCTCGGCCGCTCCCCCAAGCCGCGCCGCCGCCGGGCAATGGTGCCATCTACCGCGTCACCGATTCCGGCCCGGGATTCGGCCCGGGAGGGCTCCTGTTCGAAGATCAGGTGGCCCGCGCTGTGGGTGACACTCTCACCATCGTGCTCAACGAAAAGACCATCGCCGCCAAGAACCGCGCGAGTTCTGCCTCCAAGAGCGGCTCGGTGGACTTTGGCGTTCCATTGGTGCAAGGACTGCCGTTCAAGAGCCTTCAGGGCGCCGGGTTCCAAGCCGACTCGACCAACACTTTCCAGGGCAAAGGTGCGGCGAGCGCTGACAACATGGTGAGCGGCACCCTCACCGTCACCGTGATCGAAGTGCTGCCCAACGGCAACCTGCTCGTGTCGGGGGAGAAGCAGCTCGCCCTGTCCCAGGGGGAGGAGTACGTTCGCTTCTCAGGGGTGGTCAATCCGAACACCATCACTCCCGCCAATACAGTGTCTTCCACCCAAGTGGCGGATGCCCGCATCGAATACCGCGGCCGCGGCACCATCGACGAAGCCCAGGTGATGGGCTGGCTCGGCCGCTTTTTCTTGACCGTCCTGCCGTTCTAGCGGGAGGTCGCAGGACATGAGGCGAGCCGCAGACGCAAAGGCCGCGCGCCGCGAAGGTAGGTCCGGCCGCGGGCGCGGGGCGCTCGCGCTCGCCTGCATCCTGGGTCTGCTCTTTTCCGTCCCGGGCGGAGCCGAGCGCATCAAGGACCTGGCTTCCTTACAGGGCGTGCGGGAGAACCCGCTCATCGGCTATGGCCTGGTGGTGGGACTGGACGGCACGGGCGACCAAACCACGCAGACGCCGTTCACCGTGCAAAGCCTCGCCAACATGCTGTCCCGGTTGGGCATCAATCTGCCTCCCGGTACGAACCCGCAGTTAAAAAACGTGGCTGCGGTCATGGTCACGGCGAGCCTGCCGCCCTTCGCCAAGCCGGGACAGGCGATCGACGTCACCGTCTCCTCCCTGGGCAACGCCAAGAGCCTGCGGGGCGGCACACTCCTGCTCACGCCCCTGAAGGGGGCCGACGGGCAAGTGTACGCCATCGCCCAGGGCAACGTGGTGGTGGGAGGTGCGGGAGCGGAGAGCGCCGGAAGCAAGGTGCAGGTGAACCATCTGAGCGTCGGGCGTGTGCCGGGGGGCGCCACGGTGGAGCGGGCGGTGCCCACGCCGGTGGGCCAGGACGGCTACTTCCAGCTCGAGCTCCACGCCACCGATTTCGGCACCGCCAAGCGGGTGTCGGACGCCATCAATGCCCTCGCGCCAGGCAGCGCGGTGGCCTTGGACGGGCGCGTGATTCGGGTTCAGGCTCCCGCGACTCCCGCGGAACGGGTGGCTTTCCTCGCCCAGATTGAGTCGCTGGAGGTGACACCCGCCCAGACCGCGGCGAAGGTCATCATCAACGCCCGGACAGGCTCGGTGGTCATGAACCAGGCGGTTACGGTGGGCACTTGCGCAGTGGCCCACGGCAATCTCGCGGTGCTGGTATCCACCGAACCGGTGATCAGCCAGCCGGCGCCCTTCGCCCGCCGCGGGGACACGGTGCAGGCCGAGCGCAGCGACATCGAGATCCGCCAGGAGGGCGGGCGGCTGATGATGGTGCCCGCTGGCGCATCCTTGGCCGAGGTGGTGAAGGCCTTGAATGCCCTGGGCGCCACGCCCCAGGACCTGGTGGCCATCCTCCAGGCCATGAAGGCGGCGGGCGCCCTCAGGGCCGAGCTGGAAATCATCTGAGCAGGGAGTGCCGCCGGCGATGCGCGACCTCGAAGCGTGGAACGCCCTGGCGATCGACGGCCGCAGCCTGGACGGGTTGCGGGCCAAGGCGCGCCGCGATCCCGACGGGGCGCTTAAGGCGGCGGCCCGGGAATTCGAGGCGGTACTCATGGAGATGATGCTGAAAAGCATGCGACAGGCGATGGTTGCGGGGCCGAGCCTTGAGGAGCATGGCTTGGGAGGCGGGGAGGTGCGCACCTACCAAGGGATGCTGGATCAGCAGCTCGCCCGGGGCGCCGCCTCCCAGGGGCTGGGATTAGCTGAGCGGTTGGTGGAACAGCTTTCCCGCAGCCAGCCAGCGAGAGTCGAAAGAACCCCCCCCATAGCTATGACGACGGCATCGACCGCGCCGGCTCAGGGTACCCCTGCATCAGCACCGGCGAGCTTCGTCGAGCGGCTGCGGCCCCATGCCGAAGCCGCGGCCCGCACCTTGGGGCTGCCGCCGCGCTTCGTGCTCGGGCACGCAGCGCTGGAGAGTGGATGGGGCCGGCATGAAATCCGCCATCCGGACGGGCGCCCAAGCCACAACCTGTTCGGCATCAAGGCGGGAGCGGGCTGGAGGGGCGAGACCGTGGAGGTGGTCACTACCGAGTATGTGGACGGCCGTGCCGAAAGGCGTCGCGAGCGCTTCCGCGCCTACGGCTCCTACGCCGAAGCCTTTGCCGATTACGCCCGGCTGCTTGCCGCAAACCCCCGCTACGCACCAGTGCTCGCCCATGGGGGCGATGCGGACGCTTTCGCCCGGGCGCTCAAGCAGGCCGGGTATGCCACCGATCCTCTCTACGACCGTAAGCTCTCGGCGGTGCTGAACAGCCCGGCACTGTCCGCGCTGGCGGCGGGGTAGGGCTCAAGTCTTTTCCCGCGCAACCGATAAACCGGGAAGCATGGGCAACAGCATCCTTAACATCGGCGTGACCGCCCTCACCGCTGCCCAGACAGGGCTCACCACGGTGGGGCACAACATCGCAAACGTGAACACGCCCGGCTACAGCCGCCAGCAGGT
>NZ_DAIRTR010000059.1:0-17735 GCF_036803785.1 Pelomicrobium sp.
GCCCTCCCCGGCCAACTCGGCGATCCAGCCGTCGAAAGCGGCGTGGGCTTCCGCCAGGTAGTCGAGCAGCGCGTCGGCTGCTTCCCCCTCCCGCTCAAGCCATTGGTTCATCAGGTTCTCAACGGTCCAGGCTGCCTCGCCCAAATGGGCGAGCCCAGCCATCCGACCGCTTCCCTTGAGGGTGTGGAAGCTTCGGCGCAGCGCCGTGAGCGCCTCCCGATCTTGCGGCCGCGCTCGGCAGGCAGCCAAGTTTTCGGCGATGGCCGTGAGGATCTCCTGTGCCTCTTCGAGGAAGACGTCCACGATCTCCCGGTCTCCGGCCGCCGCGCTGTCGGTCAAGTCGCTTTGGCTGCTGGGGTTATTTTGCGGGGCGGCCGAGGGGCTGGCGGTCGCCTCGGCTTCGGTCGGGACAGGCGCACAGCCGTGGGCGCTTCCTCGCTCAAGTTCGGCGGCGCTTTCGGCCGTGGCGGCGGGAGGCGCCGCAGCGGGTTGCAGAACCGCGGGGTTCGCGGCGGCCGAGGTCGATGGAACCGGCCGAGCGCGGAACCGGGCCAGGACCGCCTCCACCATCTTCAGCTCCTCGCTCCCCTCGCGGGGGAGGGCATGCACGTAGAATCCCAGGCTACTCAAGCCATCGGCGAGCAGCGTGACCTCGTCCTGGCTGGGTGTTTGACGGCGATCCGCCAGCATGGCCACGACCGCGGTGCAGTGCTCCAACAAACCCGCCGCCGACTCCAGGCCCAGCATGCGCAGTGCCCCGATCACATGGCGCAGGAACGGCTCCAGCGCGGCAAGCTGGGCCTCATTCCCGGTGCCGCGGAAATAGCCGTCCAACACTTGCTCCACGTGCTGGAGGTCCGCCTGCATCTCCCGTGCCACCTGGGCGATGGGCTCCACCTCGTCCTTGTGCTGCCCGAGCCCGGCCAAGGCCGCATCCGCGCCTTCGCTGGGGCGCCCAGACAGCGCGTTGAGCAAACGCCCGGTGATCGCTTCCACCTTGGCCTCGATCTGAGGCGTAAGGGAGGTGAAACGCTCCAAGGCGTGCTCGGCAGCGAGCAGGGCGGTGGCCATCTCCATGGCGATCAACGCCTGCCGCTCCCGGCTCTGGGCCTTGAGCACCGTGGAAACCCGCTTGATCAGTTCCGCCAGCTCCCGCAAGGGGTGGTTGCCCAGATCGGCGGCCAGGTCGCAGAAACGGCCAGCGAAGGTGCGGAAGTCAGCGAGGGAGGCCTGTGCGCCCGCACTGTAGCTCGCCCAGGCCGCCTTAGCCTCCGCGAGCGCCTCGTGAGCCTGTTGGAGCAGGGGCCCCACCCGCGCCGTGTCCAGTTCCAGCAATCCGGCGATGGTGGAAGGGGCGGCGTAGCGCTCCAGTTGGTACAAGCGCTGAATCTCCTTCAGCCGGGCGGTCGCCGGCTCGCAGCGGGCGAGGAAATACAGGATGTCCCGCAGCAGCGTCTCGGGCGCCGCCTCCTTGTTTGCGGCGAAGGCCGCCATTTGCCGGTCGATGCGGGCGCACAGCTTCTTCAGCTCATCGCTGGGAGGCAAGACCTCTCGCAGCAAGGCCTCCACCAGGCCGCCGGCAAGCCACCACAGGCGCCGATCGTGGGGCTGGGGCTGGACCCGCTCTATCTCCCGCAGCGCCTGGGCCATGATTTCCAGTCCTTCGACGGATCCCCGCAGCCATTGGAGCATTCCCCGCTGGTAGACGGCCCGTTGCAGCTTGACCGTGGCGATGAGGGCTGGCCCAGACGCGGCTTCTCCCCCCGGCAGGGGCGGGGGCAGCAGGCTCAGATCGGGGTAGAAGAGCTCCTTGTCCTCTACCCCACGGCCGCGGCAGCGGGCAAGCTCCCGCAGGGAGGGCAGCAGGCTCATGGGCTGATCCGGCTCCCCGCGGGCCACGTCGGCCAGATACTGGGTCATCGTCGACAGCGCCCGTTCCAAGAGGATCTGGATCGCACTGGTCGGGGGGACGCGCCGAGCACCCAGGTCTTCGAGCACGCCGTCCACCTCAGTCATGAAGCGGGCGAGCCCCTCCATACCAATCATGCTGAGCGCGCCGATCGCCTCCCGCAGGCTGCCCCGGGCGGTGGCTAGCTCCTCTGAGGCTTCCGGTGAAGGAAAATAGCGCCCCAGGGAGGTCCCCACTCGTTCCAGGGCGGCATCGATTTCCGGCTTCACCCAGGCGAGCGGGCCGGTTTGGAAGGAGAGGTTTGCGCTCATAATGGGTCGTCAGACCTTAAAGCCGGATACGGAGACCTTGAGCTTCTGGGCGAGCTCGTAGATCTGGCCCATGGATTCGGCCGTCCACTTGGTGCCCTTAGTGGTTTGTTGGGTGATGTGGAGGATTTCCCGCATGTTCTTGGCCACCCCCTGGGCGGCTTGCAATTGATCCTCGGTGGCGCGGGTAATCTGGGCCACCAGGTCTGCCAGGCGCTTGGACACCTCGTTGATTTCCTGAAGGGCCTGGCCGGCGGCGTCCGTGAGCTTCGCCCCTTCTACTACGCCCATGGTGCTCTTCTCCATAGCCACCACGGCGTCGTGGGTGTCGCTCTGAATCGTGCGCACGATGGCGCCGATCTGCTTGGTCGCCTCGGCAGAGCGCTCCGCGAGGCGCTGCACTTCCTCCGCCACTACCGTGAAGCCCCGGCCAGCCTCGCCGGCGGCGGCTGCTTGAATGGCGGCGTTGAGCGCAAGGACGTTGGTCTGCTCGGTGATGCCGGCGATCAACTGCACGATCTCGCCGATCTCTTGCGAGCTTTCTCCCAGGCGCTTGATGCGCTTGGAGGTTTCCTGAATCTGCTCGCGCAGCGCGTCCATGCTGGCGATGGACTCGTGCACCGCCTGGGCTCCCTTCTCCGAGGCGGCGAGCGATTGCTCGGCCACCTGGGCGCACTGCTGGGCGTTGGCCGATACCGAGTCCATGGAGGAGGCCATCTGCAACACCGAGTTGGTGGTGGCCTGGATCTCCTTGGCCTGTTTCTCGGCCACCTGCAGCAATTGGCTGGAGACTGCCCGTCCCTGGCGCGTGGATTCGGTGAGCTGGTTCGCCGCCTGGTTGATCTGATTGACTAGGCCGCGCAGCTCGTCGATGGCGTAGTTCACGGCGTCGGCGATGGCCCCAGTCATGTCTTCCGTCACCCGGGCGTGACGGGTCAGATCGCCCTCGGCGAGCTGCGACATGTCGTCCAGCAAGCGCAGAATCGCTTGCTCGTTGCGGCTGTTTGCCCGCTCGTTCTCCACGGCGCGCCGCCGGGCGTCGTCCAGGTGGACCTTTGCCAGCAAGCCGAGGAAAGTCAGGGTGAGCAGCGCGAACAACAGTCCGCTCCCGGTCGCCCCGTAGCCAGTGCCCTGTTGTTTGTAGGCCTCGGTGAGCTTCCCCAGAGAGCTGAGCAAGGCCTCGCTGCGGGCAGAGACCCTACGGTAGGCTTCCTTCGCCCCGGCGAGTTTGTCCATATTGTTGACCACGCTCGCGATATGGCCGTGGAACTCCTTGGTCAGCTCGTACAGGGGCTTGGCTGTTTTTTGCGACAAGGGGTCCTTCAGCGCCACAATGCCTAGCTCGGCGTTGCCTTCGGCCAGACCCTGGATGATTTCTTCGAACGCCTTGATGTTGCGCACGAGGTTGAGAGCGACCTGGGGCTGGGGATCGTCGGTGGAGATCTGGCTGTTGGCGTCCAGCAAATCGAAGTTGGTGACGTCGTAGTAGAGCTGCCGCGCCCTGACCACCGATCTGGGATCTTCGCCCCGCTCCATGGCAATCACCCCGAGTTGCTGGGAAAGGCTTTTCAGCTTGGCCCCTGCCTTGCGGATGAATTCCTCGCTTTCCTTGAGCGTGACCAGTCCCTGTTGCTGGGACAGGATGAGCTTGATGTCCTCGTGAATCGGATTCCAGCGGGCGGAGACTTCGGCGATCAACGGGATCGCTTCTGCGGATGCTGCGGGGACGGTTGTGCCGTGGACTTCGCCCCCCGCTTGCAGAACGGTCAAACCGCGGGAAAAGGTAGCGGTGCCGTGCCGCAAATGCCCGAAGGCATCGGGGTTACCGCGAGCGGCCTGCTCGGCGAGGATCGCCATGCGCTGAGACCACATCTGCATTTCGGTCGAAACCGCCGTCTGGGCGCGGTTGATGCGTCCTTCCCAGATGACGTAGCCGAAGGTAGCGACGGTGAGTGCCAGGGACAGAAGGACCAGGGTGCCCAGAACCAGCACCTGGCGCCGGAAGCTCAAGCCTCGGAGCAGCGGCAAGCCCTGGGGTAAATCGCTTGCCGGCCGGCTGATCAGCCTGTGAATCAGATCGGACCAGCCGCGCTTGTCCTCGCTGATCTTGGCTGCGGCTTGCTCGGCGGGTGCGGCCGGTTCAGCACCGCTGGATGGCAGGTGGATATTGAGATCTGATGCGACCGATGCCATGGACTGTCTCCCCAGTTAAAACGTCCTTCGTTATGGTTGAGCACCCCGCTGCTCATACTCGGAACGGCCCACATCCAGGAAACGGGAGTCGGCGACTAGGCGGCGAATATCGAGCGCTTTCCAATGGCTCCCATCCGAGTCGTGATACTCGGCCACGAGCCATGGGAGGGGCATTTCGAAGGGGACTCTTTGCGGTTGTGGGTTGCGTAGTCCCAGGGTGCGAGCGATCACGAAACCGGCGTTGACCCGGAACTTGGGGTGGATCAACACGAGCCGTGCCTCAGCGCCGAGGGCTGTTGCTCCGTGGCCGGCGAAAGCCGCTAGGTCGATGACGGTATACAGGGTGCCGCGCACGTTGACCACGCCGAGAAGCCACTCCCGCGTCAGGGGAATCGGGTAAAGGGGCGGCAGCGGAACGACCTCGCTCACGTCGGTGAGCTGCACCACCCAGCGTTCCCCGGCCACCATCATGCCCAGGTACGACGTCGCAGACCCGCTGGCTGCGGAGTCGCGGAGGCGAGCCAACAGTCGTTCCTGGTATTCCCTCAGGCTTGTAGGCTGGGTTCTCATTGGCGCCTGCGCGGGATGCGATGGCTTCAGCCAAGGGCTGAAATTTTCTGCAGGAGGTCAGCCTCCTGGACGGGTTTCACGATGTAGTCCCGTGCTCCCTGGCGCAGGCCCCAGATCTTGTCCGTCTCCTGTCCCTTGCTACTCACGATGATCACGGGAATGTGCCTGGTGTCGTCGTTGCGCGAGATGATGCGGGTCGCCTGAAATCCGTTTGTGCCAGGCATGACCACATCCATCAGGATCAGGTCGGGCTTGAGCTGGCCGGCCTTGGCGACCGCCTCTTCACCGCTTTCCGCCGTGTACACCTCGAAACCGTTCTTTTTGAGCACTTCCGACAGGGCCTGGCGGTCGGTCGCCGAATCCTCAACCACAAGAACTTTTTTGATCGCCATGGGATAACTCCTTCATTGCGTCGAGCTTGCGCGCATGAGCCTGGACCGCATTGACCAGGTCCTCGCGGGTGAATGGTTTGGTCAGGTATTCGTCGGAACCGACCATGCGGCCCCGGGCGCGGTCGAACACGCCGTCCTTACTGGAGAGCATGATGACGGGGGTGGACCGGAACCTGGGATTGCGCTTGATCAGGGCGCAGGCTTGGTAGCCGTCGAGCCGGGGCATCATGATGTCGATGAAGATGATGTCGGGATGATGCTCGGCGATTTTGCTGAGCGCAGAGAAACCGTCTTCCGCGACGATCACCCGGCACCCGGCCTGGCTGAGAAAGAGCTCGGCGCTGCGGCGGATGGTGTTGCTGTCGTCAATCACCATCACCTTGAGGCCATTCAGGCTGGCGGAGGGGCTCATGGAGCGGTCCTCGGGGAGGGTTCTGACCAGAACGTGGTTCCTGGGCGGGACGCGAGTGAGGCGGCCAAGGATGAACCGGTCTCGAGGGTGCGGAAGATGCTCGCAGGCGATTGCGCCCGGTCATCCATCCGGGCGAGATGCTTCCTCCAGATCCCTCTGCCCATACCTGATTCCCCCCATGCGAAGGTGCCGGGCTTCGCTCCCAGGCCTTGGGACCGATATTCATGGGGGGTCCTGGTTTGTTGTACGGATCGTATTCCACCCCCATGGGGAGAGAGCCCGCCCTTGCGGACCGTCTCCTCCCGAGCTGAAGCCGGAAAATGCGCTCAGATTGTGGCAAAGCTGTCTCTGGAAAAGCCAGTCGCGGCCGACGGATGGCGCGTTTTCGTGGACGAGCGGCATGGCCATGGGCACGGGGAAGCGACTGGCCAGCCCAGGGGATGCCTATGCGGCAGGCATGGTCTGACGGGAAAAAGAGGGCGGCTACTGGAGGGTTAAAAGAATTGAGCCCGGGGCACGCTAGCGCTTAGGCCGGGGGTGCGGCAGTTGCATGCCGCCGCTCCAGGCGGTTGACCAGCAGGCGCAAGAACGCCTTGTTGAACTGGGCCTGGCAAGCGTCCGACGACCGATTGAGAGCGGCGGCGGGGAGTTCTATCAGGGAGCACTCGGTGAGGGCAGTGATGGAGGTGGTTCGCGCCCGGGAGCTTTCCTCGAAGTAGAGCATGAGGCCGAAGCAGTCCCCGGGCGCGAGCTGTTCCAGGGGGATGCCGTTACGGGAGACCTGGGCCGTGCCTTCCACCAGGATGAAGCAGGATTCCCCCACCGTACCCTCCTGGACGATGACGCTGTCTTCGGGGACCCGGCGCCAGGCAGCCATCCCCAGCACCTCCCAGATCTGGGAGTCCTCGAACCGCTCGAAAAAAGGCAAGCGTCTGAGGGCACTGAACTTTTCCGTGTCCGCGGCGGGCTGTCCCGGCGCTTGGAGCTGGCCGAATACGGCGGCCAGGTCCCGGGCAAACTCGAGCCAGGTGGGGTAGCGTTCGTGGAGCTCCTTGCCCATCGCCCGCAGCACGATGCGGTCGAGAGCGGGGGGGAGACCCGGCCGGTGGGCGCTGGGAGGCAAGGGCACCCCATGCAAGATTTCCTCCATGAGCTTTTCGGTCTCCCGGGAATCGTAGGGCAGCCTTCCGGTCAAGAGCCGGTACATCACGACGCCCAGGGAATAGATGTCCGTCTGGTGGGTGAGCTCCTGTTCCCGGATCTGCTCGGGCGACATATAGGCGGGGGAGCCCACGCCGGTCAGCTGGGTGTGGTCGGCGATCTGGAGAAGCGCCGTCCCAAAGTCGGTGATCTTGATCTCCGTGCCCTGGGTGACCAGGATGTTGCCCGGCTTCACGTCCCGGTGGATGACTCCCTGGCGCATGGCGTAGTCCAGGGCTCGGCAGCACTTGAAGATGATTTCCACCACCCGGTCCAAGGGTAGGAGTCTCGCGGGATCGCAGAATTGCTGCAGCGTGCCTCCTGGGACGTATTCCATCACCAGATAGCCGAAGTCCTCCTCCATGGCGGCGTCGTAAATGGCAGCGATGTGGGGGTGCTTGAGGCGGCCTGCCAGGGTGGCCTCGCTCATGAAGGCCCGCATGAAGCGCTTGCTTTCCCGGGCGCCCTTCTGGAGCTGGGGGGAGATGACCTTGACCGCTACTTCCCTGTCGGTAAAGGGGTCTTGGGCCAAGTACACGCGGCAGGTGGAGCCGCGTCCCAGTTCACGAATGACTTTGTACTTGCCGACGTATTCGGGGAGGGGCGGGGAAGGATTGTCCGAAGAAGGCATGGCCTGAGCTGTCATGGACCGCCGCCGATCATAGCATGAGGCAGCGTGCGTCTCGAAGGGCAGATCCGCCTTTCAGCTGCCCTGCAGCGCCCCGCCGCAGCTCGATCCTTGCCCCGCGGTGCAGCCGAAGCAGTGGTCGGCCACCACGATGGGATTGCCCTGCAGGTCGCGGCTCAGGAGGTCCTTCAGATGGACGCGCCCGTGGCCATTCAGCTTGAGGCCCAGGCCCAGCATCTGGTTGAAGTCGCAGTCGTAGACGAAGCCTCGCCAATCCACGCTCAGGAGAGAGCGGCACATGACGTGTTCCAGGTTGGCGTCGCGGTGGGCGCGGCGTAGCAGCGCCATGTACTGGGCGAACTGCCCCTTGGACACCAATAGGGAGCCGAAGCGCTGGATCGGCATGTTGGCGAGGACGAACAGGCGGTTGAACCGGATGCCGAAGCGCTCTCCCAGATGCTCCCGATAGGCCCGTTCCAGCGCTTCCTGCAGGGGTGGAAGCTGGGGGCCCTGCGGGTTATAGACCAGGTTGAGGACGAGGGGTGAGCCGGGCATGCCGTAGCCCAAGGCGTTCAAGCGCTGCAAAACCCGGATGCTGGCCTCGAACACCCCTTTGCCCCGCTGACGGTCCACGTTTTCCTCCAAGTAGCAGGGTAGAGAGGCAATCACCTCGACCCGGTGCTCGGCAAGAAACTCAGCCAGATCCTCCTGCCCGGGCTGCTCCAGCACGGTCAGGTTGCACCGGTCCGCCACCTCCACCCCCAGGATCCGGGCCTCCCGCACCAGGCGCCGGAACTGGGGATTGAGCTCCGGAGCCCCACCGGTCAAGTCCAGGCGGGCTACGCGGGAGGCAGCCAGAAAGGCAAGCACCTGATCCGCCGTCTCTGCGTCCATCATCTCGCTCCGGGTGGGGCCGGCATTAACGTGACAGTGGATGCAGGCCTGATTGCACTTGTACCCCAGGTTGACCTGGAGCACTTCCAGCTTTCGGCGCTGGATGCCAGGAAAGCTCGAGGGTTGAAGCAAAGCGAGGGTGGCGTGCATGGCGTCTTCGTGATCTTGGGGGCGTTATTGTAAGCGCATCAAGCGAGCCGCCAGTGATGATAGCGGCCCATCCATTTGAGGAGCTTGCGAGGGGCGTGGGCGCTCTTCCATGCCCCCGCCGCGTACTTGTTGGCCTCGGCAAGCGTCGGGTAGATGTGGATCGTGCCCAGGATTTTGTTAAGCCCGATGCCGTGCTTCATGGCGAGCACATATTCGGCGATCAAGTCGCCCGCGTGCTCTGCCACCAGGGTGACCCCGAGGATCTTGTCCTTGCCTGGCACCGTCAGCACCTTGACCAGCCCGTGGGCGGCTTCGTCGGCAATGGCACGGTCCAGCTCGTCCAACCTGTAGGTGGTCACCTCGTAAGCGATGCCCCGTTCCTTGGCCTGCTGCTCGTTGAGTCCCACCCGGGCGACTTCCGGATCGGTGAAGGTAGCCCAGGGGATCACGGAGTAATCGGCGCGAAACTTGCGGAGCTGCCCGAACAGGGCATTCACCGTCGCGTACCAGGCCTGGTGGGCGGCGGCGTGGGTGAACTGGAACGGCCCGGCCACGTCGCCGCACACATAGATGTTGGGGTAGATCGTTTGCAGGAACTCGTTGGCCTCGATGGCGTGGCTTTCGTTGACCGGGATGCCCAGCTCCTCGAGCCCGTAGCCCGTGGTGTTGGGAAGGCGCCCCACCGCCACCAGCAGATCGTCGAAGGGCAGGCGCACCTCGACTCCGGCTTGCTCCGCGATGAGGATTTTTTCGCCGTTTTCCGTCAGAAAACGCCGGGCCCTGTGCCCGACGCGCACGTCGATGCCTTCCGCGCGAAAACGCGCTAGCACCATTGCGGAGATTTCCGGATCTTCCCGGCTCAGGAGCCGGGGCAGCATTTCCACCTGCGTCACCCGGGAGCCAAGCCGGGCAAAAGCCTGGGCGAGCTCGCAGCCCAGGGGCCCGCCCCCTAGCACCAGCAGCCGACGCGGCAGCCGCCGCAGGGCCCACACCGTGTCCGAAGTGAGATAGCCCGTGGCCTCGATCCCCGGGATCGGGGGGACCAGGGGGCGGGCGCCGGCGGCGATCACGATGCTGCGGGTGGTGAGGGTGCGCCCGTTCACCTCCACCGTGAAGGGGGAAGTGATTCGGGCTTCGCCTTGAATCACTTCGACGCCCAGACGGGTGTAGCGTTCCACCGAATCGTGGGGGGCAACCGTACGGATCACCCGCTGCACCCGCTCCATCACCTCGGCGAAATCGAAATCCACCCGAACGGAACGCAGCCCGAATTCTGCGGCGCGCTTTGCCTGGGCGAGGAGCTTGGCGCTGCGCAGCAGCGCCTTGGACGGCACGCAGCCGGTGTTGAGGCAATCGCCCCCCATGCGGTCTTTCTCGACAAGGGTCACCTTGGCGCGGAGCGTGGCGGCAATGTAGGCGGCCACCAGCCCCGCGGAGCCGGCCCCGATCACCACCAGGTTGCGATCGAACCTCGCGGGCCGGGGCCAGCGGGCGTAGACCCGCCGGGCGCGTACCCGCTCCACAAGTTTCTTCGCAAGCAGGGGGAAAATCCCCAGCAGGGCAAAGGAGGCGAGCAGGGCGGGAGAGAGGATGCCCGACAGACTCTCCAGGCGGACGAGCTGGGTGCCGGCATTCACGTACACGATCGTTGCCGGGAACATGCCCACCTGGCTCACCCAATAGAAGGTCCAGGTCCTCATGGGGGTCAGCCCCATCGCCAGGTTGATCACGAAGAACGGAAACACCGGCACCAGCCGCAAGGCGAAGAGGTAGAATGCACCCTCCCGCTGGATTCCCGCATTGATCGCTCGCAGCTTCTCCCGGAAACGGCTCTGGATGGCCTCGCGCAAGAGGAGGCGGCTGGCGAGGAAGGCGAGCGTAGCTCCGATGCTGGAGGCGAAGGATACGATCACGCTGCCCCATACCAGCCCGAAAATGGCCCCGGCCACCACGCTCATGAGGGCCGCACCGGGAAGGGACAGACCCGCGAGCGCCACGTAGAGCGCAAAAAACCCCAGGGCGCTCGCGAAGGGGTGGGCGTGGTGGAAGGCCACGAGGGCCGCTTGCTGGGTCTGGAAATGCTCTAGCGCGAGATAACGATCCAGGTCGAAGGCGAAAAAGCTCGCGACCAGGACCGCGAGGGCGAGCAGCGCGATCAAACGCACCTTGGTCATGGCGGTTTCCTCGAAGGGGGTCGCCCCGGGCCGAACCTCCCGGCGGTATCAAGCCCTGCCGGCGGGGTCCCTGCATGCGCTAGGATTCCTCCATGCCCTCGCGGCTGGTGCGACGGGGCCCGGGATGGGCGCCGAGCAGGGGTTGGAGGGCCGGCCACACGTTGTCCAGCATGAGCGTTTGAGCGGAGGCGCTGGGATGAATCCCATCGGCCTGGAAGAACTCGAGCCGCTCCCCGAAACCCTCCAGCAGGAAGGGCACCAGGGACACCCCGTAGCGCCGGGCGAGCTCGGGGAAGAGGGCCTGGAACTTTTCGATGTAGGGCCTGCCGTAGTTGGGTGGCAAGCGTATGCCGGCGAGGAGGACACGTGATCCCCGGGCCTGCGCCGCTTCGATGATGGCCGCCAGGTTGGCCCGGGTCGTTTCTGGGGCGAGCCCGCGCAGGCCATCGTTTCCACCCAGCGCCACGATGAGGACGTCGGGGCGGTGACGCTCCAGGAGTCCCGTGACGCGGTTGCGACCGCCCAAGGTGGTCTCTCCGCTCACGCTGGCGTTGACCACCTGGTGGGGATAACCCTGGGCGCGCAGCCGCGCTTCGAGCAGCGCGACCCAGCCGCTTCCCGCGGGAAGACCGTAGCCCGAGGAAAGACTATCGCCGAGCACGACGATGACCGGTGCGGCGAGCGCGGCGGGGGAGGCCGCCAGCCAGACCAGCAAGATCAGTTTCTTCAACATGAATCAGAACGACAAGGCAGTGCTGCGTGCCTGCGGCTTAGGCAAGCGGGTAAAGGTGGGTGGTCGCACGCTCGCCATTTTGCGCGATGTGAGCTTTACGGTCGAGCCGGGGGAGGCTGTCGCGGTGGTAGGCGCATCGGGCTCCGGAAAGACCACGCTACTGGGACTGTTGGCGGGGTTGGACGTTCCCACCGAGGGCCGGGTGTACCTGGACGGGCTTGATCTGTTTTCTCTGGACGAAGATGCGCGGGCTCGGCTGCGGCGCGACGCCATCGGCTTTGTATTCCAGTCGTTCCAGCTCCTGCCCGCCATGACGGCGCTGGAGAACGTCATGCTGCCCCTGGAGCTGGCGGGAAGGCGGCAAGCGCGCCGGGCGGCGTTGGCGCTGCTCGAACGGGTGGGGCTGGGGGAGCGCCTCCACCACTACCCGCGGCAGCTTTCGGGAGGCGAGCAGCAGCGGGTGGCCTTGGCCCGCGCCTTCGCCATCGCGCCTCGACTGCTCCTTGCCGACGAGCCGACGGGCAATCTGGATCCGACGACTGGCGAGGAGATCATCGCCCTCATGTTCGATCTGAACCGGGAGCGGGGTACCACCCTGGTCCTGGTCACCCATGATCCTGCGGTTTCGCAGCGCTGCCATCGCCAGTTGCGCCTCCACGCGGGGCGGCTCCTGAACGGAGAGGGCCGCCCATGACGCTCGGGCAAGAGCTCGTCCTCGCCTTCCGCTTCCTGGTGCGCGACCTGCGGGCAGGAGAATTGCAGGTGCTGGCGCTCGCCCTGGCGATTGGGGTGGCTGCCGTGACCACGGTGGGGTTTTTCAACGACCGCGTTCGCGCTGCCCTGGTAACCCAGGCCAACCGCCTGTTGGGGGCCGACCTGGTGGTGACTGGCGACCGGCCCCTTCCCGAACGCTTCCGGCAAGAAGCCCAGGCCTTGGGGCTCGCCACCGTAGCGCTCATCAAGTTTCCCAGCATGGCCTTTGCGGGCGAGGGCAGCCTCCTCGTGGATGTGCGGGCCGTGGAGCGGGGTTATCCCTTGCGGGGGGAGCTACGGGTGGCGGACGCGGTGGGCAAACCTCCGGCGTCGCGCAGCGCGCCGACACCCGGGAGCGTGTGGGTGGATCCGCGGGTGCTCTCCCGCCTGGGCGTTGCGGTGGGGGACCGGCTCGGGCTCGGGGAACGCTCTTTCACCATCGGAGGCGTGATCGATCAGGAGCCCGAGAGCGTCGCAGGTTTCTTCAACCTGGGGGCCCGGGTGATCCTCAATCTGGAAGACCTACCGAGCACGGGGCTCATCCAGCCAGGTAGTCGCATTCGCTATTCCTTGTTGGTGGCGGGCGCTCCGTCCGCGGTGGAGGGGTTTCATCGTTTCGCTACCCGTCTGCTCGGGCCCGGCCAGAAGGTGGACAGCATCCGGGATGCTCGGCCCGAGATCCGATCGGGGCTGGAGCGGGCGGAGCGCTTCCTCGCCTTATCCTCCCTGGCCGCCGTGCTCTTGGCGGCGGTGGCGGTCGCCCTCGCCGCCCGCCACTATCTGCAGCGGCATTTTGACGCCTGCGCCATGATGCGCTGCCTGGGAGCAAGCCAGGGGTCCATCCTGAGGGTCTACGGCGGAGAATTCCTGCTTCTGGGAGCGACTGCGGGAGCGGCGGGAGCGCTCCTCGGCTGGACGGGCCAGGGTGCGCTTCTCATGCTGCTCGCTCCCGTGATTGGAGCCGAGCTGCCGCCCGCGGGGCTGGCACCGCTTTTCGAAGGCTACGCCGCCGGTTTCGTGCTGCTCCTCGGCTTCGCCATGCCGCCCCTTGCGGCGCTCGCCCGAGTGCCGACGCTGCGGGTGCTACGTCGAGAGTTGGGGATGCCCGGGCGTGCCGGGGTTCTGGGTTATGCCCTTGGCATCGCAGCGATGGCTTCCCTCATCCTCTGGCAAGCGGGGGACTGGCAGCTGGGACGCATCGTGCTCCTGGGCACGGCCACCGGGCTCCTCGCGGCCGGCGCCCTGTCCTGGCTCCTGGTTCGGGGCCTTGGCGCCCTGAGCGGAAGCGGCACAGGCGCCTGGCGGATGGGACTTGCCAATCTCCGGCGGCGGCCGGCTTCCACGGCCCTCCAGGCCGCTGCAATGGCGTTGGGGTTGATGGCCATGCTGCTGCTCACCTTGGTGCGGGACGATCTCCTCCAGAGCTGGCGATCCAGCTTGCCCCCGGATGCGCCGAACCGATTTCTGGTGAACATCCAGCCAGACCAGCGGCAAGCTTTGGCGCGTTTTTTTGAAGAACGAGGCCTCCCGCCGCCCAAGACCTATCCCATGGTGCGGGCGCGACTCGTGGCGATCAACGGCCGGCCGGTCTCCTCGGCCGATTACGCCGACGAGCGGGCCAAGCGCCTCATCGACCGGGAATTCAACCTGTCCTGGGCGCAGACGCCCCAGACGGATAACCGCATCGTGGCGGGTCGCTGGTGGACTCCCGCAGACCGAGGGCGCGCGGCTTTTTCCGTCGAGCAAGGGATTGCCCGGACCCTGGGCATCCGGTTGGGGGATACGCTCACTTACGACATCGCCGGGGCTACCTTGAGCGGCCCCGTCACGAGCTTGCGCAGCGTGGAGTGGGATTCCTTCCGGGTCAATTTCTTCGTGGTGACGCCGCCGGGCGTCCTGGACGGTTACCCGACGAGCGACGTGGCGAGCTTTCATCTACCCCAAGGCCGCAGCGAAGTGATGGATGCCCTGGTCAAGCGCTTGCCCAACTTGCTGGTCATCGACGTGGCAGCGGTCCTCGCCCAGGTGCAGGCCCTCATGGATCAGGTGATTCGGGCCGTCGAGTTCGTTTTTCTCTTTACCCTGGCCGCAGGCGTGCTGGTGCTCTACGCCGCCCTCGAGGCGACGCGGGACGAGCGGCTCGCGGAGGCAGCCCTCCTGCGCACCCTCGGCGCCCAGTCAGCCCAGTTGCGGGCGATCCACTTGGTGGAGTTCGCGCTGATCGGCCTGGTGGCGGGCTCGGTGGCGGCGGCAGGCGCCACTGCCGTGGGTTGGGCCGTATCCACTCGAGTGCTAAACATCCCTTTTCAGGTGAACGAAGTCCTTTGGATCATGGGCATCTTGGCGGGCACTGTGGGCGTGGCGCTGGCCGGATGGCTAGGGACGCGCCGGGTTGCCACGCAGCCACCCCTCCAGGTTTTGAACGCCACGGCTTAAGTGGGCTTTTCGGGCGCTTGGACGGGAAAAGGCGCAGCGGGTAAACTCTCGTGCCGGTCTGGCGACGGCCCCGCGGAAGGGTGGCAGAGGGGTTGAATGCACTGGTCTTGAAAACCAGCGATGGGCAACCATCCGTGGGTTCGAATCCCACCCCTTCCGCCATGACACACTCTTATACAGCTTACGAACGTCCAGCAACGAAACGCAAGCGGTTGTTTTCGTGCAATTCATGGTTTAGGATCGTCAAAACGCGTCCAACGCAATCTGTGTCGACTGGGGGGATAAAAGGGGGGATAGATCGTGCGTCCGCGGCTTGGATCGCGCCGCTGCCTGGCGGTGGCGGAGCCTGCGGCGAGCGCCCGGCGCCTGCCCGGCCGTCTCACCGTCCGGCGCGTGGAAACCGCCCCGCCCGGCAAGCACGAGGACGGCGATGGCCTGCGCCTCGTGGTGTCGCGCTCGGGGGCGAGGCGCTGGGTGTTCCGCTACCGCTTCGGCGGCCGGCGCCGGGAGATGGGGCTGGGAAGCTATCCCGTGGTCGGGCTGGCCGAGGCGCGGCAGGCGGCCGCCGCCATGCGCGGACTGCTCGCCTCGGGTGTTGACCCCCTGGAGCGCTGCCACGAGAGAGAGCGCTCCGCGGCCCCGCCCGGCTTCACGGCGGCGGCGGCGCGCTACATTCGCGAGCACCGCCGCGTCTGGAAGAACCGCAAGCACGCCCGGCAGTGGGTCTCGACCCTCAAGACCTATGCCCGCCCTGTGATGGGCCGGGTGCGGATCGATCAGATCGCGACGCCGCACGTGCTGGACGTTCTGCGCCCGATCTGGCGCGAGAAGCCCGAGACCGCCAAGCGCGTGCAGAGCCGGATCGAGAGCATCCTCGACTACGCCGCCGCCCACGGCTGGCGCGATGCGGCCAATCCCGCCCGCTGGCGGGGGCATCTCGACAAGCTGCTGCCGAAGCCGTCGAAGGTCAAGCGGGTGCGCCACCATCCCGCCATGCCCTTTGCCGAGGCGCCCGCCTTCATGGCCGAGCTGCGCACCCTCCCGGGACTGGCCGCGCGGGCGCTGGAGCTGGTGATCCTGAGCGCAGTGCGCACGGGCGAGGCGCTTGCGGCCCGCTGGGAGGAGATCGACCTCGAGGGGCGCGTCTGGACGATCCCGGCCGAGCGGATGAAGGCCAAGCGCGAGCACCGCGTCCCCCTTTCGGATCAGGCCGCGGCCCTGCTCAAACGCTTGCCCAGCCTCGGAGGCTCCCCCTACGTTTTCCCCGGCTCGAGGCGCGGACGCCCGCTCTCCAACATGGCGCTCCTCAAGAGGATGCGCGACATGGGCTTCGGGCCGGGCGGCGCGCGCGGCCCCTACGTTCCGCATGGCTTTCGCAGCAGCTTCCGCGACTGGGCGGCCGAGACCACGCCCTTCGCCCGCGAAGTGGTCGAAATGGCCCTCGCCCACGCCATCGCCGACAAGACCGAAGCCGCCTACCGGCGCGGCGACCTGTTCGCCAAGCGCCGCAGCCTGATGCAGGCGTGGGCGGATTACCTGCTCGGCGCCCGCCCGGGCGCAACCCGCCGGAAAGCTCGCCGGATCGAGCGTCTTTCGCGCGCCCGGCGTGGCTTGCGTTGTGCTTAGATGGACGAAGCGCAACGCAGATGACGGAGGTGTCCGATGGCTGAGAGAGACGACATGATCCTGCGCCCCAACGACGCGGCGGCGTTCCTCGGGATCTCCCGCGCGACCCTGTATGCGTGGGAGAAGAGGCTTCCGGGTTTCCCCCGGCGCCTTTCCCTGGGGCCCCGGGTCGCCGGGTGGCGTCTGGGCGATCTGTCGGCCTGGGTGCGGGAAAGGAAGGCGGCGGCGGATACCCGGCTATCTTGAAATCCCCGGCCGGCGCATTCCGCCGGAACGGGCCGGGACGCCCTTGACCAAGGGCGCAGGGAGCGAGGCGGCGAGGAGCCTGCCGTAGCCGCGCTCCACGAGCCTGCGGTCGAGGATGCGGATCTCCCCCCAGTCGTCCTCGCGCCGCATGAGGCGCCCCGCCGCCTGGGCCATGCGGCGGCCGGCGATCGGAAGATGCAGCCGCGCGAAAGGGTTCAAGCCCTGCTTCTCGAGGCTCTCGGCCGCCGCGGCCACCAGGGGCTCGTCAGGCGCCGGAAAGGGGATCTTCGCGAGGATGACCAGGGTGAGATAGCGCCCGGGCAGGTCCACCCCCTCGAAGAAGGAGGCGAGCCCCAGGATCGCCGAGGGCTCGCCCGCGTCGATCCGCTCGCGGTGCCGGCGCATGAGCTCCGCCGCGCCCGCCTCGCCCTGGGCGAGGACGGCGGGAGCGAGGGCCGGATCAATCAGGGCGCGCACGCGCTCAAGCTGCCGCCCGGAGCAGAACAGGGCGAGCACCCCGCCGCGGTTCTCCCTCAGCGCCGCCTCGACGGCTTGCGCCGCCGCCCGCGTGTGGGGCTCCTCGAGCCCCGGATCGGGCGCGTCCTCGGGCACGACGATCCGGGCCCGGGACCAGTCGAAGGGGCTCGGCAGCCTGGCGCACTCGACGTCATCGCGCCCCGCGAGGCCCAGCTCGGCCAGGGTGTGGCCAAAGCTCCCGCAGGAGGAGAGGGTGGCCGAGGTGACGAGCGCCCCGCGGGCGCGCTTCCAGAGCAGCTCCTCCAGCAGGCCCGAGGCGCAGAAGGGCGAGACGTGGACGCGCCAATGGCGGCCCTCGCGCTCGATCCACTTGGCGATGTCCTCGCCATCGAAGAACGACCGCCAGGCTTCCAGCTCCCGCTCGACCGCCTGGGCGGCCGCGCCGAGGAAGACGATCCGCTCGGGCGCGGCGAAGAGCGCATCCTCCTTCTCCCGCGCCGCGGAAAGCGCCTCCGAGAGAGCCTCCGCGAGCCGCGAAAGGGGCGCGAGCAGCGCGCCCGAGAGCGAGGCGATCTGCCGGGGCAGGCGCCCGAAGGGGAAGCGCAGCATCCCGCCGGGGGCGGCCTCCTCGAAG
>NZ_DAIRTR010000060.1:0-17723 GCF_036803785.1 Pelomicrobium sp.
GGCCAGGTGGGCATTACCGTCGCCCGGGCCCTGGGGGCGGAAGGGGCGTGGCTCGCCATCGCCGCCCGCAGCCGGGACAAGGTGCAGGCGCGGGCGGAGGAGCTCATGGCGAGCGGCGCACGGGTCGTGCCCATCTCGGTGGACCTCACCGACGAGGCTCAAGTCAATCAGACGATCGAGCGGGTCATGGGCGAGTACGGCCGGCTCGATGTGTTGGTCAACCTGGCTGGCGGGCTCACCCGCTACAAGCCGGCGGTGGAGCACACGCTGGAGGACTGGCAGCAGGAGGTGGGCAACAACCTGCTTTCTGCCTTCCTCTGTGCCCGTGCCGCCTTCGCGCGCATGAAGGAGGCGGGAGGCGGCATCATCATCAACTTCTCCCGGGCGGGAGCGCCTCAGGCGAACATGGTGGCCTACAACTGCGCTAAGGCGGGGGTGGACGCCCTGACCCGGACGCTGGCCCTGGAGGGAAGGGACTATGGCATCCGGGTGAACGCCGTCGCCCCTGGGCTGGTGGACACCGCCACCAACATCGAGGCCATGAAGCCCAAGGACCTCAAGAAATGGACCAAGCGGGAAGACATCGCCCGGGTGGTGGTGTTTCTCGCCTCAGACGCGGCCGCGGGCATCACCGGGCAGACGATCCCGGTAACCGGCTGGGGAATTTGAGGGACTACGAGAGCGCCGCGGCGCCGTTTGCATGCAGCTTCAGCGCGGCGTGGATCGCCCGGTTGAGGGGGGTGGGGATGCCGGCTTCCCGGCCCAGCCGCACCACCGCGCCGGAGAGCCACTCCACCTCGAGCCGGTTGCCGCGACGCAAATCCCCCAGCATGGAGGAAACCATGTCCCGGGGAAGGCTGTCGGTAAAGCGCATCTGACGCTCCACCGTGTCGACGGGGAGCTCGATTCCCTTGGCCCGGGCCACCGCCACCACTTCGTTCATCACGTCCTGCAGCATCTCCCGAGTGACCGGGTCTTCCCGAATCGGGCCGATGGGCAGGCGGGTGAGGGAGGTCAAGCCCGACAGTCCCACCAGAAACACGAACTTCTCCCAGATGACCCGCTCGATGTCCTCGGAGACATGGGCCTCGATTCTCGCCCTCGTGCAGGCCTCCAGGAACGCTTGGGTCCGAGGGGAAAGCGTCCCGTCCAGCTCGCCGAAGGTAAGCTGGGCCAGGGTGCCGTTGTGGCGGATGAGGCCCGGCGCTTCGATCAGGGCTGCGATGTGGGCCACACCCCCCATGGCATGGGCGCGCCCCAGGCGGCGGCTCAGGATATCCACGGCGTCCACTCCGTTTTGGAAGGAAACGACGCCCGTGTGGGGCCCGAGTAAGGGTTTTGCCGCCTCCACGGCCTCCTCGGTGCTCCAGAGCTTAACGGCGATGATGACGAGATCCACCGGGCCTACGGCCGCCGGGTCGCTGGTCGCTTTCACGGGCTTGAGGTGCACGTCCCCCCGGGCCGAGCGCACCCGCAGCCCGTGTTTCTGCATGGCCGCCAAATGGGCGCCCCGGGCGATGAAGGTCACGTCTTCTGCGGCGGCGGCGAGCCGCGCGCCGAAGTACCCGCCGACACCGCCGGCACCCACGATGGCGATCTTCACAGGTCAAGCCTCCTTGGTTTCAGGAATCGCCCTTCAAACTCAGCCGTCGGCAGGGGCGGGGCGAAGAAATAACCCTGCCCGGCATCGCACCTGAGCTCTTGCAAGAGCCGGAACTGGTCTTCGGTCTCGACGCCTTCGGCGACGATGCGCAGGTCGAGGCTCTGGCCCAAGGCGATGATGGATTTTACGACGGCGGCGGCATGGGGGTCGGTCACCACATCCCGGACGAAGGAGCGGTCGATCTTGAGCGTGTCAAGCGGCAGCTTGCGCAGGTAGGCGAGGCTGGAGTAGCCGGTGCCGAAATCGTCGATCGCCACGAAAACTCCGAGGTCTCTCACTGCCTGGAGGGTATGTGCCGCCTGTTCCAAATTGCGCATCAGTGCCGATTCGGTGATTTCGAGCCCCATCTGGATGCAGCGCTGGCCCGATCCCCATTCCTCAAGCACTCTTGCGAAGCGCTGGACGAAGTCCGGCTGGGCGAGCTGCCGGGGGGAGATGTTTACCGCCAGCCGGAAAGGTTGCCCCAAGGCCTCGGCCCATTGCTTTGCCTGGCGGCAGGCAGCGCCGAATATCCACTCGCCCAGGGGGACGATGAGACCTGTGCTTTCGGCGATTTCGATGAACTGGTCGGTGCGTACCGGTCCGAGGGCCGGGCTTTCCCACCGAGTCAGCGCCTCGGCGCCGATCACCTCACCGGTCCATAGATCCACGATGGGCTGGTAGTGCAGGGCCATCTCGCCCCGCGCCCAGGCGTTGGCCAGGCTCGACTCGATGGCTTGGCGCGCCTTCACTCGCTCGCCCATGGCGTGGGAAAAGAACGCAAGCGTGTACCCCGTCTCGGGGACGGCTGAACGCAAGGCAAGCTCTGCGTGGCGGATGAGGTGTTCCGTGTCTTCTCCGTCCTGGGGGAAGATCGCTACGCCGGCGGCGAGGCCGAAGGTCACTTCCCCATGGGGGCCCGGTACGGCAGCAGGACAGCGGTCAAGGAGGCGTCTTGCCACGGCGGCGGCGTCCTCGGCGTGGGCGAGGTCCGCCAAGAGAAGACCGAATTGATGCCCGCTGAGCCGAGCGATGGTATCGCCCTCCCGCAGACCGGCGCTCAGGGCCTGGGCGACGGCCCGAAGCGCCGCATCCCCCGTCCCTCGGCCGAAGATGTCGTTGATTTGGACCAGGCGCTCCACGCTCACTGCTACGACCGCCAAGGCGCGCCGGGCGTGCCGGGCACGGCCCAGCGCTTGGGTCACCCGGTCCTGGAACAAAGTCCGGTTGGCGAACCCGGTCAAGGGATCGTGGAAAGACAGGTACTGGACTTGGGCTTCCTTTTCCGTCACGGACAGACCGAAGGCTGCATCGCCGGCGATCTCCCGGAGCAGCCGCAGGCTCTCCCCTGCGAAGAAGCGGGGGTCTGTGGCATAAAGGTTGAGGGTCCCGAAAATACGCTCGCCTTTGAGCACCAGCACGGCGCACGCGCAGCAGCCGCGGAGGCGGGCGAGTTGGAAGAACGGCCCTTGCGCGCTCAAGGTTTCGGTGGCCTGGCAGATCACGTCTTCGCCACGGCGAAGGGCGTCCCAGGTGGGGGCGTCCGGGTGCGCCGCATCGGCCTCTAAGCCCGCGCCCAGGGCGGCGGAAAGCGCTGGATCGCCTGCATGGGCCACGAGGCGCGCGGTCCCAGTCTCCTCCGCGTATTCTACTGCGGCCACCAGCAGGAAACCGCCGAAGGCCTGGGTGATACGGCAGACCTCGCCGAGCAAGGCTTCCCGCTCCCGCAACCGTACGATAGTGCCGTTGACGGCGGATAGAGTGGCATAGAGGCGGTTCAGGGTCTCAATCTCCCGGACCCGTTTCTCTAGGGCTTCGGCCATGGTATTGAAAGCGCCTTCCAGCTCCTCGATTTCCGCGATTCCCCCCGACACCTGTGCCCGGGCGCTCAGGTCGCCCCCTTGCAGCCGCTGGGCGGTGTGCCGCAGGTCGTCCATCTGGCGCAGCACGAAGACCTTTGCGCCCCACCCCATGAAGAGCACCAGGGCCCCGATGGCGAGGCCCACGGCGGCGATTCCCGTCATAAGCTGAGCGGTCGCCTCGGCGTAGGCCACAGAGAGAGGAATGCCCACGGCGAGGTGGAGACTGTCGCCGCTCGAACTCTCGTGGAAAGGGACGATCCCGAACAGGCGTCGTTCCCCATCGAGGCCGCGGGCCTCCACCGTGGTTTCGCCCCGGGCCGAGGCGATTGCTCGCCCTATCTCGGTGTCGTCGACCACCCTGCCCGTCCATCCATGGCCGTCCGGAAGGTAGACCAGCACTCGTTGGGCGGAGTCGGTCACGATCACCTGGGAGCCCGCCGGGAGCATGCGCTGATCGACGTGTTCGCGAATCCAACGAAGGGACACGGCGGCGTAGAGGACCGAGGTACGGGCCGGATCCTGGGTGAGGATGGGCAGGGCGAAGACGATGCTGGGCTCGCCGCTCACCCGGCCCACCATGTAATTGCCGGCTACGAAGCTGCGGGTGCGCAGGGCGCGCTGGAAGTATTCCCGATCCGAAAGATCCAGGGGGCCGTTGAAGGGCAGGGCGCTACAGAATAGGGCGCCGTCCGGCCGGATGAGGCCCAGGTTTACATACGTGCTGGTGGTCTTTACCGCCTCGCGCAGGCTCTCGCTGCAAGCGTCCGGGTCATCGCCCCTCAGCGCGGGTGCGTAGGCGAGGCTGAGCAGAAGGCGCCGAGTCTGCTCGACCAGTTGCCGATGATGGAAGGCCGTGTCCCGCGCCACTTGAAGGGCAGCCTGCCGGGCGTCTTCCGCCGCCTCGACCCGCCGCTCCTCGGCGAAGAACGCGACCAGAACGAGCGCTGGGAGCGAGGCGAGCAGCGCCAGCAGCAGGAGCCGTACCCGCAGTCGAGAGAAAACCTGTCCTGGCAACTGCCCTCCATCGCTGCTTCCCTCCCGCACCCCGAGGAGGACGGGAGGAGGCCGAAGGCGGGATGACCGCCATCGAAGCCTTCTGTAAGGGTAGGCGAGGATGGCCGAAAATTCAATCAACATATGAACATGCAAAAAACTATTAAGAAATTGCTGCACAAGAATCCCATCCTGATGTGGCCGGGTTCGCTACAATGGACGACAAACGCGTTCGCTCCCGTCTTTCCATGCCTCGCCAAGAGCCCTCCGTCGCGCGGCGCTTGCGCGCCATCCGGCCGTTCCAGGTGATGGAGCTCCTCGCTCGGGCGAAGGCGCTGGAGGCCGAAGGGCGTTCCATCGTCCACATGGAAATCGGGGAACCCGACTTCGATACCCCTGCACCGGTGCTGGAGGCCGCGCGCCGGGCGCTGGCGGCGGGCTGCGTCCGCTACACTGCGGCGGCGGGGCTTGCGACCCTGCGGGAGGCGATCGCCGGCTGGTATCGCAGCCGCTACGCAGTGGAAGTCGCACCCTCTCGCATCCTGGTGACGCCGGGGGCTTCGGGCGCGCTGCTGCTTGCCGCTGGCGTGCTTCTCGATTGCGGCGACCGGGTCCTGATGGCCGACCCGGGTTATCCGTGCAACCGCAACTTCGTGCGCTTTGTCGGCGCTGAAAGCGTGGGCGTCCCCGTGGGGCCGCAGACCGGCTATCAGCTGACACCGGAGCTGATCGATGCCCACTGGAACGATGGGGTCCGGGCGGTCATGCTCGCCTCCCCTTCCAATCCGACCGGCACGATGATCGCCCCCGAAACCCTGCAGGCCATCGCGGCCCGGGTGACGTCCCGCGGTGCCTGGCTCATCGTGGACGAGATCTACCATGGCCTCACCTATGGACAAGAAGAGGTGGGCACGGCCCTTGCGCTCGCTTCGGAAGCGTTCGTGATCAATAGCTTCTCCAAGTACTTCGGCATGACGGGCTGGCGCCTCGGCTGGCTGGTGTGCCCCGAGGGCTACGAACGGCATGCGGAAAAGCTCGCCCAGAACCTCTTCATCTCCGCGCCTACCCTGTCGCAGCACGCGGCGCTCGCGGCCTTCACCCCCGAATGCGTGGAAATCCTGGAAACACGCCGGCGCGAGTTCGAGCGGCGGCGGGACTTCCTGGTGCCGGCCCTGCGGTCTCTGGGGTTCGACATTCCCCTCGTGCCTCAGGGCGCGTTCTATGTGTACGCCGGCTGCGACCGCTTGACCGAAGACAGCTACCGCTTCTGCTTCGAGCTGCTGGAGCGAGCAGGCGTGGCGGTGACGCCGGGCATCGATTTCGGAGAGTACCGCGCCGGCCGCCACATGCGCTTCGCCTATACCACCTCGCTCCCGCGCTTGGAGGAGGGCGTCGAGCGCCTGCGCCGCTTTCTGAGCTAAGATCAAATCATGCGTTCCGCGGCAGGCCGCATCGCCTGGATATTTTCTGCCGTTCTCTTTTCCGGTTGCTCCAATGTGGGCTATTACGTCCAGTCGGTGAGCGGGCACCTGGAAGTGATGCGCCGTGCCCAGCCTATTGTCCAGGTGCTCGCCGATTCCGCCACGCCCGATTCTGTGAAGCATCGGCTCGAGCGGGTGCTGGCCATCCGGGAATTCGCCAGCCGGGAGCTGGGGTTACCCGACAACGGGAGCTATCGCAGCTATGCCGCCCTGGACCGGCCCTACGTGGTGTGGAACGTGTTCGCTACTCCAGAGTTTTCCACCCGGCTCAAGGAATGGTGCTTTCCAATGGCAGGCTGCGTAGGCTACCGGGGCTACTATGCCCGGGAGCAAGCGGAGGCCTTCGCCGCGGGGCTCAAGGCCCGAGGCTACGACGTGGTGGTGCGGGGTGTGCCGGCCTATTCCACCCTAGGCTGGTTCGAGGATCCGGTGCTCTCTACCATCATCCGCTATCCCGAGACCGAGGTCGCGCGCTTGATTTTCCACGAGCTCGCCCACCAGGTGGTATACGTGTGGGACGATTCCGTGTTCAACGAGTCCTTCGCGACGGCAGTCGAGCGGGAGGGGGTGCGCCGCTGGCTTGAGGCCCAAGGCAACGACGCCCTGCGCGCCGCCGAGGCGGCGGCTCGGGGACGTCGGGAGGAGTTCGTCCGGCTGGTGCTGGAATACCGGGGACGGCTGGAAGAGCTCTACGGCGCTGATGTTGCCGAGGAGGAAAAGCGGTCGCAGAAAAAAGACCTTCTCGGCGCCCTCGCCCAGGCCTACCAGCGGCTCAAGGAACGCTGGGGCGGCTTCTCCGGCTATGACCACTGGTTTGACGGGGAGCTCAACAACGCCCATCTGGCGTCGGTCGCCGCCTATACCCAGCTCGTGCCGGCATTCGAGGCGCTGCTTGTGAAAGAGGGCGGCGATCTTGTGCGCTTCTACGCTGCGGTCAAGGCGCTCGCTCGTCAGGACAAGGCGACGCGCCTGGCGGCCCTGGAAGCCCTGGCCGCCGACGCCGGCGGGACCGAGCCCGGGCGGCCGCTATCCCACAATGCGGGGGCAAAGAAGGTGCAGTGGTAAAATCATCGGCCGCGGCCACCCTTTCATCCACCCCATGGACCTGGAACCCGACATCCCTACCCTGCGGCGCATCCTCAAGGAGAACCGAGTGATCGCCGTGGTGGGCATCTCCGCCCACTGGTACCGGCCGAGTTTCTTCGCGGCGAAGTACATGCAGGACCACGGCTACCGGGTCATTCCGGTCAACCCCTCCTACAGGGAGGTGCTGGGGCAGAAGTGCTATCCCAGCTTGCTCGACATCCCGGAGCAGGTGGACATCGTGGATTGCTTTCGCAAGAGCGCCGACATTCCTCCCATCGCCGACCAGGCCATCGCGATCGGCGCCAAGGTGCTCTGGATGCAGATCGGCGTGGTCAATCTCGACGCAGCGCAGAAGGCCCTGGCCGCCGGGCTGGAGGTGGTGATGGACCGGTGCGTAAAGATCGAGCATGCGCGCCTGTTCGGGGGGCTCAATTGGGTGGGGGTCAACACCCGAGTCATTTCCGCCAAGCGGCCCCAGTGGCTGCCCTATTGAGCCCGTCCTGCCCCGACAAAGGCAGCCAAGACCCGGCGCTCCCACGTGCTCTGGGGTAAGATAACGAAAATTTTCGATTTTCCCGACGTGACCGGAATCACCATCGCCCTGTCCAAGGGCCGCATCCTAGAGGAGGCCCTGCCGCTGCTTGCCACGGCGGGCATCGTTCCACGGGACGATCCCACCCGGTCCCGCAAGCTAATCCTGCCCACTTCCCGGGAAGGGTTGCGGCTGGTGATCGTGCGGGCGGCTGACGTGCCCACCTACGTGGAGCACGGGGCTGCGGACCTGGGGATCGCCGGCCGGGACGTGCTGGTGGAGCATGGCGGGACGGGCCTCTATCAGCCCCTGGACCTGGGCATCGGCGCCTGCCGAATGATGGTGGCGGTGCCAGACGGGTTCGACTATGCCTCCGCCGTGCACCGCGGTGCCCGCTTGCGGGTGGCCACCAAGTACGTGACGGCGGCCCGGGAGCACTTTGCGGCCAAGGGCGTGCATGTCGACCTGATCAAGCTCTACGGCTCCATGGAGCTCGCCCCCTTGACCGGGCTTGCCGACGCCATCGTGGACCTGGTGAGCACGGGCAACACCCTCAAGGCTAACCGCCTCGTGGCGGTGGAGGAAGTGATGGTGGTGTCCTCCCGCCTCATCGTGAACCAGGCCGCGTTGAAACTGCGCCGCGCCGAAATCCAACCCCTCATCCGTTCCCTGGCCCAAGTGGTGGCGGGACAGGGACAGGAGGTGGTCCATGGTTAGGATGCGGCGCCTCAGCACGACCCAAGCCGGTTTCGACGCGGCGCTCGCCGAGCTGCTGGCCTTCGAGTCTGCCCAGGATCCCCGGGTGGAGGCCGCCGTGGCGGAAATCCTGGGGGAGGTGCGGCGCCGAGGGGACGCGGCGCTGCTGGAGTATACCCGCCGCTTTGACGGTCTCGACGCCCGGTCGATGGCCGAGCTAGAGCTGCCCTTGGAGCGGTTGCGGCAGGCCCTCACGCGGCTGCCCGCTGACCAGCGGAGCGCCCTGGACCGAGCCGCGAAGCGCATTCGCACTTATCACGAGCAGCAAAAACTGGCCTCCTGGTCCTACACGGACGAAGAAGGGGTGCTGCTCGGACAACAGGTGACGCCCCTGGACCGGGTGGGGCTCTACGTGCCCGGCGGCAAGGCGGCCTACCCCTCATCGGTGCTCATGAACGCCATTCCTGCCGCCGTGGCGGGTGTGCCCGAGCTGATCATGACGGTGCCGGCGCCCCGGGGGGAGCTGAGCGAGCTGGTGTTGGCCGCGGCAGCCCTCGCCGGGGTGAGCCGGGTGTTTACCATCGGCGGCGCCCAGGCGGTGGCGGCCCTCGCCTACGGTACCGAGACGGTACCCCAGGTGGACAAGATCGTGGGGCCCGGCAACGCCTACGTGGCGGCGGCCAAGCGCCGGGTCTTCGGCGTAGTGGGGATCGACATGGTGGCCGGTCCCTCCGAGATCCTGGTGATCTGCGACGGGTCCACCGCTGCCGATTGGATCGTCATGGATCTCTTTTCCCAAGCCGAGCACGACGAACTGGCCCAGGCCCTGTTAGTGTCCCCCGACGTCGCCTTCCTGGACACGGTGGCGGCCCGCATCGAAGAGCTCCTCCCCCGCATGGAGCGCCGGGAAGTGATCCGGTCGGCGCTGGAAAACCGCGGCGCCCTCATCGCCGTGCGCGACCTGGAAGAGGCATGCGCCGTAGCCAACCGCATCGCTCCCGAGCATTTGGAGCTGTCGGTGGAAGAGCCCGACCGCTGGCTGCCGAAGATCCGCCATGCCGGTGCCGTCTTCCTTGGCAGGTACACCTCCGAGGCCCTGGGAGACTATTGTGCGGGTCCCAACCACGTGCTTCCCACCTCCCGTACGGCCCGCTTCTCTTCCCCCCTGGGGGTCTATGATTTCCAGAAGCGCTCCAGCGTCATTCGCGTCGGTGCCGAAGCGGCTGCGCGCCTAGGCCGGGTCGCCGCCACTCTGGCCCGGGGCGAGGGGCTGGAGGCCCACGCCCGCTCGGCGGAGCTGAGGGTGGAGCTCAAATAAGGATGGCTTTATGGCGTTGAGACCCGAACAGCTCCTGCGCCCGGAGATCCTGGCCCTTTCGGCCTACTCTGTGCCCCCGAGCCGGGGGATGGTGAAGCTGGACGCCATGGAGAACCCTTACCGCCTACCCCCCGAGGTGCAGGCGGAAGTGGGGCGGCTCGCCGCGCACACTGCCCTCAACCGCTATCCCGACCCCCTGGCCCCGGCGCTCAAGGCGCGGCTACGGACGTTCTTCGGGCTGCCGGCCGGCAGCGGGCTCATGCTGGGCAACGGTTCGGACGAGCTGATCCAGATCCTGGCCCTCGCCCTTTCCCGGCCCGGGGCGGTCTTGCTCACGGTGGAGCCCACTTTCGTCATGTTCCGCCTGATCGCCACGTGGACCGGCATGGCCTACGAAGGGGTGCCCCTCAAGCCGGACTTTTCCCTGGACCTGGAGGCGGTGCTCGCCGCCGTGGAACGGCGCCGGCCGGCCGTGATTTTCATCGCCTATCCCAACAATCCCACCGGCAACCTGTTCGACCGCTCGGCCCTTCTTCGCCTGATCGAAGCGGCGCCCGGGCTCGTGGTGATCGACGAGGCTTACCATGCCTTCGCCGAAGAAAGCCTGTTAGACGCGCTGGAACGCTACGAGCACCTGCTGGTGATGCGCACCCTCTCCAAGCTGGGTCTGGCCGGCCTGCGGCTGGGGGTGCTGATGGGACCGCCCGCCTGGCTGGAGCAGTTGGAAAAGGTGCGGCTGCCTTATAATGTGAGCGTGTTGACCCAAGTGGTGGCCGAGTCCGTGTTGCAGCGCTCAGACGTGCTGCGAGCGCAAGCGGCCGCCATCCGCCGCGAGCGGGAGCGGCTTGCCTGTGCACTCGGTCAACGGCCGGGCGTCACCGTGTACCCGAGCCGAGCCAATTTCCTGCTGTTTCGGGTCGCCCGGGCGCGCGACGTGTTCGAAGGCCTCAAACGACAGGGCGTGCTGATCAAGGACCTAAGCGGCTCCCATCGTCTGCTCGCCGATTGTCTGCGGGTGACCGTGGGTACGCCTGAGGAAAACGAGCGTTTCCTCGCCGCCTTGGATGCAAGCCTTTCGGCGGCGACTAGCCCGGCACGCTCCCACGGACATTCCGATCTCGTCCCGATCGCTCCACCCAAGCCCTAGCCCGAAGCTGGATACACCGTCACCCCCTTCCACCATGCCGCAGAGCGTAGGCGTACGCCAAGCAACCGTCACCCGCAACACCCAGGAGACCCGGATCACCGTCGCCCTTCGCCTAGACGGAGCCGGCGCCGCCCGGCTCGCCACGGGCGTGCCCTTCCTCGATCACATGCTGGACCAAGTGGCACGCCACGGGCTGCTGGACCTGGAGGTGACGGCCGAGGGCGATCTGCACATCGATGCCCATCACACGGTGGAGGACGTGGGCATTACCCTGGGCCAGGCGCTGGCCCGGGCCTTGGGCGAAAAACGGGGGCTGCGCCGCTATGGCCACGCCTACGTGCCCCTGGACGAAGCCCTCACCCGGGTGGTGATCGACCTCTCCGGACGACCGGGCCTGTGGTTTCACGTGCCTTTTACCCGCGCCCGAGTGGGCGAGTTCGACGTGGACCTGGTGCGGGAGTTTTTCCAGGGCTTCGTCAACCATGCCTTGGTGACCCTGCACGTGGACAACCTCTCGGGCAGCAACGCCCATCATCAGGCGGAGAGCGTGTTCAAGGCCTTTGGCCGAGCGTTGCGCATGGCGGTGGAACAGGACCCTCGCCAAGGGGATGTGCTGCCCTCCACCAAGGGGGTCCTATGAGCGCGGGACGCATTGCGGTGGTCGACTATGGGATGGGCAACCTGCGCTCGGTCGCCAAGGCCTTGGAGCACGTGTCCCCCGATGCCCGAGTGGAAATCACCCGGGACCCCGCGGTGGTGGAGGCGGCTGACCGGGTGGTATTCCCAGGCCAGGGGGCCATGCCCGACTGCATGCGGGAGCTAACCGCCACCGGTCTGCGGGAAGCGGTGGTGGCGGCGGCGCGGGAGAAGCCCTTCCTGGGCATCTGCATCGGCTTGCAGATGCTCTTCGAGTGGAGCGAAGAGGGGAACGTGGCGGGCTTGGCGGTGCTACCGGGCAAAGTGTTGCGCTTCCCGTCCCATGCCATGGTGGACGCCGAGGGGCGTAAGCTCAAGGTGCCCCACATGGGCTGGAACCAGGTCTACCCGGTGATCGAGCACCCTTTGTGGCGGGGGATCCCGACCGATGCCCGATTCTACTTCGTCCACAGCTATTACCCGGAGCCGGGCGATCCCGGATTGGTGGCCGCCTATAGCCTTTATCCCTTCGCCTTCACCTGTGCCGTAGCGCACGGTAACGTTTTCGCGGTTCAGTTTCATCCGGAAAAGAGCCAGGCGGTGGGGCTGCAGCTGCTCGCCAACTTCATCGCCTGGGACGGACGCTTCGGGGGTTCCGCCGTGCCGTTGCCCAGCGACATGGCTACGGTTCGGGCATAGGGGCAGCCGGGCGGGCGTGACGGAGGGAGGATAAAACGTTTCAACGCAGGGGTGGGCATGCTGATCATTCCGGCGATCGACATCAAGGACGGCAAGTGCGTGCGGCTCAAACAGGGCGTGATGGATACGGCCACCGTCTTCTCCGAGGATCCGGCGGAGATGGCGCGGCATTGGGTGCAACTAGGAGCCCGCCGACTCCACCTGGTAGACCTGAACGGGGCCTTTGCCGGCCGGCCCAAGAACGAGGCGGTGATCAAGGAGATCGTCGCAGAGGTGGGCGACGAGGTGCCCCTGCAGCTCGGGGGCGGCATACGGGATCTGGAAACCATCGAGCGCTATCTGGATGATGGCATTTCCTGGGTGATCATCGGCACCGCGGCGGTCAAGACCCCGGGATTCGTGCATGATGCCTGCTACGCCTTCCCGGGCCACGTCATGGTGGGTCTGGACGCCAAGGACGGAAAGGTGGCGGTGGACGGCTGGTCCAAGATGACCGGCCACGATGCCCTTGACCTCGCCCGCAAGTACGAGGAGTATGGGGTCGAAGCCATCATCTACACGGACATCGGGCGCGATGGCATGCTCACGGGCATCAACATCGATGCGACCGTATCCTTGGCACGGCGGCTCAAGATTCCGGTGATCGCCAGCGGCGGCGTGACCGGCCTGGAGGACATCCGGGCCCTGTGCCAGGCGGAGGACGACGGGGTGATCGGCGCCATCACTGGGCGAGCCCTTTACGAGGGCCGGCTTGATTTCGTCCAGGCGCAAAAGCTTGCAGATGAGCTGAGCGCCAAGGGCTAGGGCCAGTAAGAGACCCTTATGGGCCTTGCCAAGCGTATCATTCCCTGCCTGGACGTGGACAAGGGCCGGGTGGTCAAGGGGATTTCCTTCGTCAACCTGCGGGATGCAGGCGATCCGGTGGAGGTCGCCCGCCGCTACGACGAGCAGGGAGCGGACGAGCTCGCTTTCCTGGACATCACCGCTAGCGCCGAGGCACGGGATACCCTCGTCGGCATCATCGAACGGGTGGCAGCCCAGGTATTCATTCCCTTGACCGTGGGGGGTGGAGTGCGCACGGTGCACAACGTGCGCACCTTGCTCAACGCCGGCGCGGACAAGGTGAGCATCAATACGGCGGCGGTGGAAAACCCTGATTTCGTGGCTGAGGCAAGCCAGCGCTTCGGCGCCCAGTGTATCGTGGTGGCGATCGATGCCAAGCGGGTCGGGGGCGCCGAGCGCTGGGAGGTCTACACCCACGGCGGGCGCCGACCGACCGGTCTCGACGCCATAGCGTGGGCGCGCCGCATGCAGGCCCTCGGTGCAGGAGAGCTGCTGCTCACCAGCATGGACCGGGACGGGACCCGGAGCGGCTTCGACGTGGCCCTCACCCGGGCGGTTTGCGACGCAGTGGACATCCCGGTGATCGCCAGCGGCGGCGTGGGCCACTTGGACCACCTGGTGGAGGGTATCCTCCAGGGACACGCCGACGCGGTGTTGGCGGCGAGCATCTTCCATTACGGTGAGTACACGGTGCGCCAGGCCAAGGAGCACTTGGCGCGCCACGGTATCGAGGTCCGATGGTAAGGAGCGGGGAAAGTGAGTTGGCTCGACGAGGTCGCCTGGGACGAGCGGGGATTGGTGCCAGCCATCGCCCAAGACGCTCGCACTGGCCGGGTGCTCATGGTGGCGTGGATGAACCGGCAGGCCCTGGATGAGACCGCCCGCAGTGGCCGGGCCGTGTACTGGTCCCGTTCCCGGGGTCGCTTGTGGCGCAAGGGAGAAGAATCGGGCCATGTGCAGCACGTGAAAGCCATCCGCCTGGACTGCGACGGCGACGTGGTGCTCCTTACCGTGGAACAGATCGGGGGCATCGCCTGCCACACGGGACGGGAGCGCTGTTTTTACCGCGAGCTGCAGCAGGAACGGTGGGTCGCCACCGAGCCCGTGCTCAAGGACCCGGAGGAGATCTATTCGGAGGCTGGGCGCAAGGAGGCCGGCGCATGATCGATGCGAACGTGCTCAAGCGCCTGGGGGAAGTCATCGCCGCCCGCCGGCAGGCGAGTCCGGAAAGCTCCTACGTGGCCCGGTTGTTCAGCCAGGGGGAGGATGCTATTCTTCGAAAAATCAGCGAGGAAGCCACCGAGACGGTGCTCGCCTCAAAGTCGGGGGATCCGCTCCATCTAGTGCGGGAAACCGCCGATCTATGGTTTCACAGCCTCGTGCTTCTTGCCTATCATGGGCTCGGGCCGGACGACGTCCTGGCAGAGCTCAGGCGGCGGGAAGGCATTTCGGGCATCGAGGAAAAGGCGAGCCGGGGTGACCGTTGAAAAACTCTGTGAATTCTTGAACGTCTAATGAGCTTGGGCGGATGGACAGCTGCGTATTTTGCAGAATCGTGCGGGGGGAGCTCCCTAGCCGCAAGGTCTACGAGGACGAAGAGATCCTGGCCTTCCACGACATTAACCCCTTGGCCGCGGTACACTTCATGATCATCCCCAAGCAGCACGTGGAATCCCTTGCGCACGTGACGGAAGCTCATCGTGGGGTCCTCGGCAAGATCCTCGTCATGGCACCGCGGCTCGCCCAGGCGCAGGGGTTGAATGAGGGCTTTCGCGTGATCATCAACACCGGACGCATCAGCAGGCAGGAAATATTTCATCTGCACGTGCACGTGATCGGGGACAAGGAAGTCCTGCCGCCCATGCTCGTGCGCCCGCACGCGCCCTAGCACAGGAGTCACCCCATGGGTACCTTCAGCATTTGGCACTGGCTCATCGTTCTGCTCATCATTCTGCTGGTGTTCGGCACCAAGAAGCTGCGCAACATGGGTGCCGACCTGGGGGCCGCGGTCAAAGGCTTCAAGCAAGGGATGAGAGAGGGCGAGGCTGACAAGGACGAGGGCCAGCCTCAGATTTCCAAGCAGACCATCGAGGGCGAGGTCAAGGAAAAGACCGAAACCAAGGCGTAGAGGCTGTGACAAGCGACTCGTGAACGCTGAAAGGCGGCAGCTGAGTCGCCGGGGAGCAGGACGTTCGACCTTCCATTCGGCTCTTTTCTCCTTGCCCCTCCTGGATCTTCCCCGAGCGTTTCACGCGCAAAATGTTTGACATCGGTTTCTCAGAGCTGCTCGTCATCGCCCTCGTCACCCTGATCGTCGTCGGTCCCGAGCGGCTGCCGAAGGTGGCGCGTACGCTGGGGCATATGCTCGGGCGCCTGCAGCGTTACGTGAACGACGTGAAGGCGGACATCGCCCGGGAGATGGAGCTGGAGGAGCTGCGCAAGATGCGCGCTTCGGTAGAAGAGTCGGCCCGGGAGATCGAGCGCTCGCTCCATGAAGAAGTGAACCGAGCCGAGCGGGAGATCCAGGCGGTGGCGGAAGCGGTGGAAAAATCGACGGTCGAGGGCGTCACCACCGCCGAGCCCGTCTCCCTTCCATCCCGGGAGGGCGAGGCGCGGGGGCGGTCCGCCACCGACGAGCAAAAGCGCTGAGCCCGCCGCCCCATGGACCAGCAGGAAACCTTCGTCTCCCACCTGGTCGAGCTGCGCGACCGGCTGCTCAGAGCCCTGATCGCCTGGCTGCTGGTATTTGCCGTCTTGTTCCCCTGGGCGCGAGACCTCTACACCCTGCTCGCCAAGCCGCTACTGGCCAAACTGCCCCAGGGCGGGCAGATGATCGCCACCGAGGTGGTGACGCCCTTCTTCGTGCCGGTCAAGGTGGCGATGCTGACGGGCTTTCTGGTGGCGCTGCCCTATATCCTGTACCAGCTCTGGGCCTTCGTCGCTCCCGGCCTCTACAGTCACGAGAAGCGGCTGGTGCTGCCCCTGGTGGTGTCCAGCACCGTGCTGTTTGCTGCCGGCATGGCGTTCGCCTACTTCCTGGTGATGCCGGTCGTGTTCGGGTTCATCACCGCCATCGCGCCAGAAGGGGTAGCGGTGATGACCGACATCAGCAAGTACCTGGATTTTGTCATGACCCTGTTTCTCGCCTTCGGCATCACCTTCGAGGTGCCGATTGCGGTGATCGTGCTGGTGCGTTTTGGCGTGGTGAGCATCGACAAGCTCAAGCAGGCGCGTCCTTATGTCATCGTCGGCGCCTTCGTGATTGCCGCCATCGTTACACCTCCCGACGTGATTTCCCAGATCATGCTGGCCGTGCCTCTGTGCTTGCTCTACGAGGCCGGCATCTTCCTCGCCCGGTTCTTCGCCCGGCGGGCCGAGGAGGGCTACCGTCCCCTGTCAGACGAGGAAATGGAGCGGGAGCTGGATCGCATTGAGCGCGGAGAGCACTGATCCGCGCCGCGCGGGGCGGGTCTCCACTCTTAGGAGGCGCCGGGCTGCGGCCGCTTGCCCACTTGCACCGTTACCTGGAGCTCCCTCTGGTTGCGCAAGAGGGTGAGCTGGGCCTTCTGGCCGGGCTTGAGGGCCGCCACCAAGTTGAGCAGGGCGGAGGCGTTGGCCACGGGCTTGGACTCCACCGCCACCAGGACGTCGCCGGGCTTCACTCCCGCCCGCTCCGCCGGCTCGCCTTTCATCACCTGGGTGACCAGAGCGCCCCGGGTGGAGCCGAGGCGGAAGGATTCGGCCAGCTCCGGCGTGAGGTCTTGGATCTGGACGCCGATCCAGCCCCGGGTTACGCCGCCTTCGGCGATGATCTGCTCCATCACCTGCTTGGCCAAGCTGGCGGGAATGGCGAAACCGATCCCCATGGAGCCGCCGTTTTGGGAATAAATGGCGGTGTTGATCCCAATCAGGTTGCCCTCGGCATCCACCAGCGCGCCGCCCGAGTTGCCGGGATTGATCGCCGCGTCGGTTTGGATGAAGTTTTCAAACGTATTGATGCCGAGATGGGTACGGCCAACGGCGGACACGATGCCCATGGTGACCGTCTGTCCCACGCCGAAGGGGTTGCCGATAGCGAGCACCACGTCTCCTACCCGGGATGCCTCGGGATGCCCGAAGGTCGCCGGATGCAGGGGCGTCAAATCGATCTTGAGGACGGCCAAATCGGTTTCCGGGTCGGAGCCCACCAGGCGGGCCTTGGCGTTACGCCCGTCGGCCAGGGCCACTTCGATCTCATCGGCCTTTTCCACCACGTGGTGATTGGTGAGGATGTAACCCTCGGGACTCACGATGACCCCCGAGCCGAGGCTGGAACTCTGGCGTGCCTCGTCGTCGAACTCATCGCCGAAAAAGCGGCGAAACAGGGGATCGTCCAGCAGGGGATGACGGGGCGCAGTAACCACCTTGGACGTGAAAACGTTCACGACCGAGGGCATGGCCTTCGCCGCCGCCGTGCTCAGGGTCCAGGGGCCGGGGGACCCTCCGGCGGCCGGCGCTGGAGCGCCGGTTTCGCGCACGGTGGCGACGGTTTGCGTCGCCTTCGTCCAGGGCAGAAGCTCTGGCCGCAACGTCGCCACGACGAAGAACACCGCCAGGGCGATGGTCGCGGTTTGAGAGAAAGTCAGCCAGAGTTTGCGCATGGAAGAGTCCCCTTCCTGCCCCCCCTCGCCGGAGGCGCCGCCTGAGGGGGACGGAAGGCTTCGAGGGTGAGGCTCAGGGGGGATCGCAAAGGCGTTGATAAACGAATAAAAACCTTGGGATCGGTCGGGCGAACCCGAGCAAAGACAC
>NZ_DAIRTR010000061.1:0-17615 GCF_036803785.1 Pelomicrobium sp.
CTCGCAACGCGGCACCGAGTCCCTTCCCCGCCGGTCGGCAGGCCTCGACGGGGAAGCGCACCGGATCCAGGACGCCGGCGCCCTCGCCAGCCTGGGCCACCGGTCGCACCTCGCCCGAAACGGGATCCAGGAGTCCTACCCAAGCAAGCCTCATTCCCCCGTGTTCCACGGCGATGCGGCAGATCTCCCGAAACAGGGTGTCTGGGTCCCGAGCCCGGACGATAAGCTGGTTGGTGTGGATCAGGGTGAGGTAGAGCCGGTGCAGGTTATGGAGCCTCTCTTCGACCTCTTCGGCCCAAAACGGCCCCCCTGCGTCCCGGGCCGAACCTTTCCCGGCAAGCGCTTGGCGCTCGGAGGGTTGGGCGCCTAAGATCTTCAACGTCAGCCAGGAAGGAGGGCGCATATGGGGCAAAGGGACCGCAGCGGCAAAATGCATGGAATGCAATTGCAAATCCCAGGCCATCCGCTGGTCCCGGTGGAGCTGCCGATCCCTGAACCCGGACCGGGGGAAATTCTCGTACGCATACAAGCGTGTGGCGTCTGCCGGACGGACCTGCACGTGGTGGACGGGGAATTGCCCGACCCGAAGCTCCCCCTCATTCCGGGGCATGAGATCGTGGGCACTGTCGAAGCCTTGGGCAAGGGTGTCGAGCGCTTCACACTGGGCCAGCGGGTCGGCATCCCCTGGCTCGGCTTTACCTGCGGAGCGTGTGCCTACTGCCGCCGCGGCCAGGAGAACCTGTGCGATGAGGCGCGGTTCACCGGGTATCAATTGGACGGGGGGTATGCCGAGTATACCGTGGCCGACGAGCGCTATTGCTTCCCCCTCCCCCCGGAATACTCGGAGGTAGAGGCGGCGCCCCTGCTCTGCGCCGGGCTTATCGGCTACCGGGCTCTAGAGATGGCGGGCGAGGCCCGACGCCTCGGGCTCTATGGCTTCGGTGCCGCGGCCCACCTGATCGCCCAGGTGGCTCGCCACCAGGGTCGGGAGGTCTATGCCTTCACCCGCCCCGATGACGAGGAGAGCCAGCGTTTCGCCCTTGCCCTGGGGGCCGTGTGGGCGGGGGCTGCCGGAGAGATGCCCCCGGCGCCCCTGGACGCGGCCCTGCTCTTCGCCCCCGTCGGGGCCTTGGTGCCCGCCGCCCTTCAGGCCGTGGTCAAGGGAGGAACGGTAGTGTGCGCTGGGATCCATATGAGCGACATCCCCCGCTTCCCCTATCGGATCCTGTGGGGTGAGCGGCGCATCCAGTCGGTGGCCAACTTGACTCGCCGGGATGCGGAAGCCTTTCTTGCCCTGGCGCCGAAAGTGCCGGTGCGCACCCACGCCACGCCCCTGCCCCTGGAACAAGCCAACGAAGCCCTGGCGAGGCTCCGCCAGGGGCGTCTCCAGGGGGCGGCGGTGCTGGTGCCCGGGCTTGCCGTCGAAGCCTAAGCCGCTGAAGTTTTGGCGGTTTGCTTTTCCCTGCAGTACTCTTGTGCGTCGCACAAATATTCCTTGACTTTTCTCGGATCTTCGGTACAATGGCGATTGTTGCGATGCAGCATTACAACCGTGGGCTGCGTCGGAGCAGGTAGAGGACGCAGACCTATCAACGAAGGAGATTTGCATGGTGAACGTAGCAGACAAAATCGTGGCGCTGAACCGCGCCCACTTGGAAACCGCCGTCCAAGCGGCCAACATTGCCCTTGCCGGGGCAGAGCGCCTGGTGGAACTCAATCTTTCGGCGGCCAAGACCGCGATCGCGGAGGGGGCCCGGGCGGCCAAGACCTGGATCGAGGTCAAGGACGTCAAGGACCTGGTGGCCGCGCACACCGCTATCGCGGAGCCGCAGCTGGAAAAGGCGACGGCCTTCGCCCGCGGCGTGTACGAGGTGGCTGTGCAGACCCAGACGGAACTCGCCAAACTTGCGGAAGAGCGCATCGCAGAAGCCAACCAGGCGCTGATCGCCGCTTTCGAGCAGGCCGCGAAGACCGCCCCTGCCGGCATCGGCGCTGAGGCGGCGGTGGCCGCCGTGAAGTCGGCAGTGGCCGCGACCACCACCGCCTACGACACTTTGTCGAAGGCGGCCAAGCAGGTGGCCGAGCTCGCCGAAGCCAACGTGACGGCCTTCGCCGCCAAGGCCGAAGCGGCCAAGAAGAAAGCCGCCTGAGCGCAATCAGACTCAGGCCACTTCCCAGGCCCCGCCGGGCATCGCTCGGTGGGGCTTTTTCCTTGGGCCGGCACGGTCAACGAGAAAGACCCGCTCGCGTTAATTGAAGGCACGTGGGTCGTCCACGCCATTCGAAAAGGAAACATCATGCACGCCTTGCATCGCATCGCCGCCACCATCCTCCTCACCGTCGCACCGGGCCTCGCCCTTGCCCAGGCCACGCCGGCCACACCCGCGACGCCGGCAAGCCCGGCGTCCAAGGAGCAACAGCCCGCGCAACCGGCCACACCCGCGACGCCAGCAACGCCGGCGCAACCGGAGCGGGCCCAAACGAGGGAGCAGAAGATGGAATACAAGGAGGAGAAGAAGGCCGAAAAAGCAGCCGCGCCGGGGGAACAGAAGGCCCACAAAAAGAAGGCGGCCAAGAAGAAACCCAAGAAGGAGGAAAAACCCGCCTCCTGAGGGAGCGCGCAAGCACGGCCAAACCGAGGCAAACCTGGCGGGTTGCCTCGGTGGCCTTCCCGATTTCTGGGCCTCAGGCAGGCACCTTCATCCCCCGCTGCACCGCCGGCCGAGCGCTGATGGCGTCGAACCAGCGCTTCACGTGGGGGAAATCGCCAAGCTCCACCTGGTGCCACTCGTGGCGCGCCACCCAGGGATAGGTGGCAATGTCCGCGATGGTATACGCTTCGCCCGCCAGGTAGGCCCGCTTAGCGAGCTCCCCGTCCATCACGCCGTAGAGCCGCCGCGTTTCCTTGCGATAGCGTTCCATGGCATAGGGGATCGGCTCGGGGGCATAGCGCAGGAAATGGTGCGCCTGGCCAAAGAAGGGGCCCACGCCCCCCATCTGGAACATGAGCCATTGCAGCACCGAGTAGCGGCTGCGGGGTGCCGAGGGGAGAAACATCCCGCTCTTCTCCGCCAGGTAAATCAGGATGGCGCCCGACTCGAACAGGGAAAAAGCCCCTCCGCCGGGGCCATCCTCGTCCACGATGGCCGGGATCTTGCCATTGGGATTTAAGGCGAGGAACTCCGGCTTGAACTGCTCGCCCTCGCCGATGTTCACGGGATGCACGGTATAGGGCAAGCCCGTCTCTTCCAGCAGGATGGAAACCTTGCGCCCATTGGGCGTGCGCCAGGTGTAGAGATGGATCATAGAGACTTGGTCTGGGTCGAAAGAGTCGATGGCGGATGCGCATTTTCCTCGAACTCACTACCATAGTCCAAACTCGAGGCCCGGGAATACCCCATGCTGAAATGGCTGCTCACCCTGATCGTCGCCCTTGCCCTATTGGGAGCGCTCACGCCTCTCCTCGCCCGCTTGGGTCTGGGGCAGCTGCCCGGGGATCTGCGCGTTAAACACAACGGGCGGGAGTACCATTTCCCTTTCAGCTCCACCGTCCTCCTGTCCCTGCTGCTCACCCTGCTGGTGTTTTTGTTGACCTGAGGGGCGGCTCGCCCGCTAGGGCCGCGCGGATGGCACGGAGCCGCGCTTGGCGCAGCCGCTCGCCGATCTTCCCCGCCTCGCCTTCCGCCCGCGCAATGGCCCCGGCGTCCACGCCGGCGGCGGCGGCGAGGGCCAAGCGCAGCCGCTCCGCTTGGGGATAGGGGCGCTCGGCGTAGCCAGGCCGGCCGTGGAAGTCCGCCGCGCAGGCCTCAAGCAGGGCCTCGAAGCGCTCCGGCCGACGGAAGGCGTCAGTGGCCTGGAGCAGATCGAGCAGGGTGGCGGGCTTCAACTCCAAGGCCCGATGCACCGTGCCATGGTGGCGAGCAGCGAGCACCGCCAGCTCCCGACAATCGGTGGGCACCCGCAAGCGCTCGGCGAGCTGCTGCACGAGCTTCGCGCCCTTTGCCTCGTGGCCGTAGTGGTGGGGCCACTCGACCCGGGGCGTTAGGGCCTTGCCCAGATCGTGGGTGAGGGCAGCGAAGCGCACCGGCAGACGATATCCCCGGGCGGCCGCCTGGTCGATCACCATCATGGTGTGTAGCCCCGTGTCCACTTCCGGGTGATGCTCCGCGGGCTGAGGCACACCGAACAGGGCGTCCACCTCCGGCAGGATTCGGGCGAGGGCCCCGCACTCCCGCAGCACGTCAAACATTCGGGAAGGGGTTTTTTCCATGAGGCCGCGGGAGAGCTCCTGCCAGACCCGTTCGGGGACCAGGTGGTCCACCTCGCCGTTCTTCACCATCTCGCCCATGAGGGCCAGGGTCTGCGGCGCCACCCGGAAGCCGAAGCGGGCAGCGAAGCGGGCGACCCGCAGAACCCGCACCGGATCCTCGACGAAGGCGGGTCCCACGTGACGGAGAATGCCCGCCTTGAGATCCGCCACGCCGCCGAAGGGATCGATGATGTTTCCCGCCTCATCTTTGGCGATGGCATTGATGGTGAGGTCCCGCCGGGCGAGGTCCTGCTCCAGGGTTACGTCCGGTGCGGCGTAGACCTGGAAGCCCTTGTAGCCCCGCGCCACTTTGCGCTCGGTGCGCGCCAAGGCGTACTCCTCCTGGGTTTCGGGATGGAGAAAGACGGGAAAATCCTTGCCCACGGGGCGGTAGCCCAGCCGCTCGAGCGCCTCGGGGGTCGCGCCCACCACCACGTAGTCCCGGTCCTGCACGGGCAGACCCAGCAATTCGTCCCGCACCGATCCGCCCACTTGGTAAACCTTCATCTGCCGACGCCCACCGGGACCTGCGTGCCTTCGGGCTCAGGGATCACCGCCGGGCGCGGTAGCGGAAGACCATGTAGCGGGCCCGGGGATGCCATCCGTCGAGATACTCGGGAGCGATCGCCTCCAGGGCCGCCGGGCGGATGCCGAAGACCTCGGGAAAATCGCAGCGACACACGCTCGGCACCTGCATGGAGTGGTAGTTGTCCCGCGTGAGCAGTTTCACGGGCAGCCATTCCATGAGGGCCGCCTGCAAGTAGGACAGGCGATCCGGAAGCCCTACGATGGGCCGCGGGTGCCCGCTCACCCGGCCTGCGTAGGCCACGAGCTCGCGCAAGGTGTACACCTTGGGGCCACACAGGTCGTAGGCCTGCCCTATGGTGCGGCGCTCCCGCAGGCTGCGGACGAATGCCCGCGCTACGTCCTCCACCCACACCGGCTGGAAGCGGGCGTCGGGGCAGGCGAGAAAGACGACCGGAACGAAGCGTTGCAGCCGGGCAAACAGGCTGAGGAACGTGTCCCCCCGGCCGAAAATGACCGAAGGACGGAAGATGGTCCACTCGAGATCGCTTCCCCGCACCCGCTTCTCGGCCTCTCCTTTCGAGCGCAGGTAGGCGCTGGGACCCGCCGGATCTGCGTTCAAAGCGCTCATGTGGAGGTAGCGCCTGACGCCATTGAGCCGGCACGCTTCCATGATTCTGGCCGGCAGCTCCACGTGCACCCGCTGGAAGTCCCCGCGCCGTGCCTCGTGCAGGATGCCCACCAGGTTGATCACCGCGTCGCTGCCCGCGATCAGGCGCTCGAGGGTGGCCGGATCATGTACGTCCGCCTCCACCACGTCCACCGTGGGAAGCAGGATCAGCTCGTCCTTGACCCGTTCCCGCCGCCGGGTGGGCACCCGCACCTGGATCTCCTCGGCCGCCAGCAGATGAACGATGTGCCGGCCGACGAAGCCGCCGCCGCCGATCACGCACACCTTTTCCAGTTTCATGTTGTTTGCATCAGACATGGAAGAGGAAGCGAAAAAAGCGAAATTGTACTAACGTCAGCGCTTCAAGGCTCCTCCCCCGACACCGAGGGGTCTGAAGTCCCCTTGGGCGGAATGGTGCCGAGGCGCTGGAGCAGGGGCAGGCCCCCCCGGCCCAGGAGCGCCGCATAGTACTGGGTATTGGCCATCACCTTCTGGACGTAGCCCCGCGTCTCGTTGAACGGGATGGTCTCGGCGTAGATCGCCCCTTCCATGGGCTGCTCGCTGCGCCAGCCCTGGGCGCGACGCGGCCCCGCGTTGTACGCGGCGGAGGCGAGCACCGGATGGCCGTCGAGCCGCTCGGACACGTGCTTGAGGTAATACATCCCCAGGGTCAGGTTGATCTCGATCTCCCCCGCCAGGGCCTGGCGGTAGGACTTGATTCCCAGCTGTTGCGCCACCCAGCGGGCGGTTCCCGGCATGAGCTGCATGAGCCCCGACGCCCCGGCGCTCGAGCGGGCGTTGGGCAGGAAGCGGCTTTCCTGGCGAATCAGGCCGTACACCCAGGCTTCCTCTAAGCCCATTTCCCGGGCCACTTGTTCGAGCTTGTCCCGGTACGGCGCAATGTACCGCAGGCTCAGGTCATGCTCCTTGCGGGTGCGCTCGGCCGTATGGATGGCCCGCTCCCACAAGCCGCGCTGGCGGGCGAGCTCCGCCGCTGCCAGGAGCTGGCGATCGTCGAAATCCCGGATCGCGTGGTCCCACTCCCGGGTCCCATCAATGCGCTGCTCGAGGCTTAACAGGGCAAGCGCCCGGCGGATGCCGGGCAGCCGCTCGATCGCCGCCACCTCGGCCTGGGTCGGACGGTAGGCGGGCGCCTCTAGGGAAAGCCCGCGGCCCAGGGCTTCCGCGGCGAGCAACCCATAGTAGCCGTGCTCCCCGGCGAGGCGTGCGAGGACCTGCGCGGCCTCCGCCTCCCGTTTCAGCTGCTGGAGCGCCCTGGCCCGCCAGTACTGCCAAGCGGCCTGTGCCTGCCCGGCTGGCGACATGGCCTCGATCGCCTCCAATACCGCGGGCCAGACCTGGGCCCGCAACGCTGCCCGGGCCTTCCAGGCGAGGAGGTCGTCCTGGCCCTCCAGGGCGCCGGCCTCTTGGAAATAGGCGAGGGCTTCGGCGCGATGGGCCAGGGCGGCCGCCCGGCCCAGCTGACCCCACAGAAACTGGCGGTCCTCCACGGGAAACTCGGACTCGAGCCGCCTCCAGTAACCCGCCGCATGGGCGGGATCGATGCGGGCGAGTCGCTGCAGAGCAAAGAGGGTGAGCTCCCGGTCGGCCCGGCGGGCGGTGCGCGTCCCGAGGCGCTGGACGTGGCGCTCGGGCTGCTCTGCCACCGCCCTCAACGTCTTGGCGGAAATCCCCCGCCCCGCGGGCAAGTAGGCGCCGATCGCGGTGGCAAGCGAGGTCTTGCCCGCCGCCAGGGCGAGCCTCATCCGGGCCCAGATGTCCTCCTCCGTCAGGAGGCCGCTGGCGACCAGGGCTTCGAACACGGGAACGCAGGCGTCGGGCATCTCCCGGGCGGTGAACCACAGGGGCTTCGCCTCCCGCAGCGCCTCGAGTCCCTCGGCGCGCAGGGCGGCCTGGAAGGCGTAGCAGCGCAAATCGATCTCGTCCCCGTCGTAGCGGGCGTACTCGCGGCGGAATTGTTCCCAGCGCCCCTTCTCTCCCAGCAGCCGCAGCCAGTCGGCCTGTAGCCGCCGGGAGACGGCGGAATCTCGGTAGGTCTCGATGAACGCCTGGACTTGTTCGGCGCTCGCCTGCTCCAGACCCATGCGCAGGCGGTAATAGGCCACGTAGGGATAGAGGACGTGGTCTTTCAGCCTGGCGCTGAGCTGGGCGAGCCGCGCAGCGTTCCCCGTGCGGAACGCCTCCCGCGCCGCCATGAAGTCCTCATCACCTCCCGCTCGGGCAGGCAGGGCAAAGAACTCGCCCACGAGCAGCAACGCGGCCGCCCCCACACGCCAGCGCGTGCCCCATAGGGGCTGCCGCCCGTGCCGTTTCATGCCATCCTCCGCCCCAGGGCTTCCGTCCGTTGGAGGGGCGAGGCGACGGAATCGTTCAGGGGGCGGATGTCCATGGGCTTGCGAGGCTCAGCCGAGGAACAGCCGATAGGCCGGGTTGTCGCTCTCGTTCCAATAGCGGTAGCCGAGCTGGTCCAGGAAAGCACGGAAAGCGCCTTTTTCCTCGGGCGGTACCTGCATCCCCACCAGCACCCGCCCATAGTCGGCGCCGTGGTTGCGGTAGTGGAACAGGGTGATGTTCCAGGTGCGTCCCATGCTGTTCAGGAACTTCATGAGCGCCCCCGGCCGCTCGGGAAACTCGAAACGATAGAGGATTTCGTTGTCCACCACCGGGGCGTGCCCCCCTACCAGGTGGCGGATGTGGAGCTTGGCCATCTCGTTGTCAGACAGATCGAGCGTCTTGAGGCCGTGAGCCTCCAGGGTACGCACGAGCTCCCGGGTCTCGTCCCGGTCATGCACCGACACACCCACGAACACGTGGGCCTCCTGGGGGTCGGCGTAGCGGTAGTTGAACTCGGTGATGTTGCGCGGCCCGATCAGGGCGCAAAAGGTGCGAAAGCTGCCGGGACGCTCAGGGATGGTCACCGCCAGAACTGCCTCCCGCTGCTCGCCCAGCTCCGCCTGCTCGGCCACGAAACGCAATCGGTCGAAGTTCATGTTGGCCCCGCTGGCAATGGCCACCAGGGTCTCACCGCGAATCCGCTCCCGCGCGACATAGGCCTTGGCGCCAGCGACCGCCAGCGCCCCGGCCGGCTCCAGGATGGAGCGGGTGTCCTCAAAGACATCCTTGATGGCCGCGCACATGGCATCGGTGTCCACCAGGATCACCTCGTCCACGCAGCGCCGGCACAGGCGAAAGGTCTCCTCCCCCACTTCCTTGACCGCCACTCCGTCAGCGAACAAGCCCACCTGCTCCAAGCGCACCCGGCGCCCCGCCTTGAGGGAACGATGCATGGCGTCAGCATCCACCGGCTCCACGCCCAGGATACGGATGTCGGGCCGCAGCCGCTTCACGTAGGTGCCGATGCCGGAGACGAGCCCGCCGCCGCCCACCGGCACGAAGATGGCGTGGATCGGTTTGGGATGCTGCCACAGGATTTCCATGCCGACGGTACCCTGGCCGGCGATCACGTCCGGGTCGTCGTAGGGATGGACGAAGGCGTAGCCGTGCTCCTGGGCAAGGGCCCGGGCCCGGGCGTAGGCTTCGTCGTAGGAGTCGCCATGGAGCACCACCTCAGCGCCCCGGCTCCTCACCGCCGCCACCTTGATGGGCGGAGTGGTCACGGGCATGACGATGACCGCTCTACAGCCGAGCTTCTGGGCCGCCAGGGCCACGCCCTGGGCGTGGTTGCCGGCCGAGGAGGCGATGACCCCGCGCTCGAGCTGGTCTGGCGGAAGCTTCACCATCTTGTTGTAGGCACCCCGCAGCTTGAACGAGAAGATCTCCTGCATGTCTTCCCGCTTGAGCAGCAGGTGGTTGCCCAGCCGCTCGGACAAGAGGCTAGCCCGCTCCAAGGGGGACTCTCGGGCCACATCGTAGACCTGGGCCGTCAGGATGCGTTCGAGATAGTCGTCGTTCATCTGGGCATGGTGTCGGGGAGCGCGGCGCTTTTGCAATCGCCACCGGTTGCAGCTATTCTACCGTGAAGGTTCCCAGGATGACCCAAACCGCCCTTTCCCAAGACGCCCTCAAGCGTGCCGCCGCCCAGGAAGCGGCGAAGCTCGTGCCCGACGGCGCCGTCATCGGCGTGGGCACCGGCTCGACGGTCAATTTCTTCATCGACGAGCTCAAGCGGCTCAAGCCCCGCATCGAAGCCGCAGTGGCGAGCTCGCTCGCCACCGAGCGGCGCTTGAAGGAGGCAGGCATCCCCGTGGTGGATCTGAACAGCGTAGAGGCGCTACCCCTGTACGTGGACGGGGCCGACGAGGTGACGCGCCATCTCACCATGATCAAGGGCGGTGGCGGGGCGCTTACCCGGGAGAAGATCGTCGCGGCGGTGGCTGAGACCTTTGTGTGCATCGCCGACGAATCCAAACTGGTGGACGTGCTGGGAAAGTTTCCCTTGCCGGTGGAAGTGATTCCCATGGCGCGCAGCTTTGTCGCCCGGGAGCTCGCGAAACGGGGGGGCATCCCCGAATGGCGCCAGGGTTTCATGACCGACAACGGCAACGTGATCCTGGACGTGCGCGGGCTCGTGATTCTCGATCCCGCGGCCCTGGAGTCGGAGATCAACCAGATCCCCGGGGTGGTGGCGAACGGCATTTTCGCCCGCCGTAGAGCGGACTTGCTGCTGCTCGCCACCGCCCAGGGCGTCCAACGCTTAGAGGCCGCGTGACGCAATACGGCTGTCACATGGGGGCGGTAAGCTTCCCTTTGCCTTAGCGGGGATTTTGTCATGACGAAAATCGGCGCATCGGAGCACACCTACAAGCAGTTCGACGCGGAGCTGGAGGCGATCCGCACCCAGGTGCTGCAGATGGGCGGGCTGGTGGAAAGCCAGATCCAGCGCGCCATCGAGGCCCTCACCACCGGCAACCTGGACCTGATGGAGCAGGTGATCGCCGACGACCACCGGGTCAATGCGCTCGAGGTGGAGATCGACGAGGACTGCTCCCAGATCATCGCTCGTCGCCAGCCCGCGGCCATCGACCTGCGCATGGTGATGGCGGTGGTGAAGACCATCACCGACCTGGAGCGTATCGGCGATGAGGCGGAGAAAATCGCCCGCATGGCCAAGCTCATCTACCAGAGCGATCGGCTGCACATGCCGCGCTTCGGCGAAGTGCGGCACATGGCCGACATCGCCATCGGCATGCTGCGGCAGGCCCTGGACGCCTTCGCCCGGCTCGATGTCGCCACCGCCATGAATGTGATCAAGCGCGACGTCCAGGTGGACGACGAGTTCCGCGCCATCCTGCGCCAGTTGATCACCTTCATGATGGAAGACCCGCGCACCATCTCCACGTCCCTGGAGATCCTGTTCATCGCCAAGGCCATCGAGCGCATCGGCGACCACGCCAAGAACATGGCCGAGTACGTGGTGTACCTGGTGAAGGGCAAGGACGTGCGCCACGTGGCGATCGAAGAGATCGAGCGCGAGACGCTGGACCAGTAGCCTGTCCCGCCATGGGGGAGAGCTACGCCACCCTGGCTGCCGTCGATCTGGGCTCCAACAGCTTCCGGCTCCAGATCGCCCGCGTCGTGGGCGATCAGCTCTACCCCCTCGACTCCCTGCGTGAGCCGGTGCGGCTCGCCGCCGGACTCGGTCCCGACAAGCGCCTCGACCCAGCATCCCAGGAGCGGGCCCTCGCCTGCCTACGGCGCTTCGGCGAGCGCCTGCGGGGCCTGCCTGCCCACGCCGTGCGGGCAGTAGGCACCAACACCCTGCGAGTAGCCAAGAACGCTGGGGAGTTCTTGCGGGCCGCGCAGCAGGCCCTCGGCTTTCCCATCGAAGTGGTGGCCGGGCGGGAAGAGGCACGACTCATCTATCTGGGCGTGGCCCATGAGCTGCCCGTCTCCGAAGAAAAGCGCCTGGTGGTGGACATCGGCGGCGGCTCCACCGAGCTCATCATCGGCCGGCGCTGGCAGGCCCTCAAGCTGGAAAGCCTGTACATGGGCTGCGTCTCCTGGAGCCTGCGCTTCTTTTCCGACGGCAGAATCAGCAAGGCGGCGCTCAAGGAAGCGGAGCTGGCCGCCCGCGCCGAACTCGCCACCCTCGCCGCAGAGTTCGGCGCCGGGCATTGGCAGGTGGCCTACGGCGCCTCGGGCACCGTGCGCGCCGTCGGGGACATATTGGCGGCGGCCGGCATGGGCACTGAAATCACCCCCGAGGGGATGGAATGGCTGCGCGAGGCCCTTCTCAAAGCGGGTGCGGTGCACGAGCTGGACCTCCCCGGCCTGCGCCCCGACCGGGCGCCGGTCCTGCCAGGCGGGTTTGCGATCTTGAGCGCCGTCTTCTCGGAGCTCGGCATCAGGCGCTTGACCCCTGCCGCTGGCGCCCTGCGGGAAGGGGTGCTCTACGACCTGCTCGGCCGCTTCCATCACCAGGACATGCGCGACGTGACGGTCAACCAGTTCATGCAGCGCTACCACGTGGACGCGCCCCAAGCCCGGCGGGTGGCGAAGCTGGCGCGCTGCCTGACCCACGAGCTCCTGGACGGAATCGCCTGCGACCGGGAGGGGGAGCTCAAGCTGGTCGACTGGGCGGCGAAGCTCCACGAGGTGGGGATTTCCGTGGCCCACGGCGGCTACCACAAGCATTCGGCCTACATCCTGCGCTACGCCGACATGCCGGGCTTTTCCAGAAGGGAGCAAGAGCGGCTGTCCCAGTTGGTCCTGGGCCACCGGGGTTCCCTCAAAAAGATGCAGGGGCAACTTGCCCAGGAGACGGAGCTCCTCGAGACACTGGCGCTGCGGCTTGCAGCCCTCGTGCACCGCAATCGGCAGCCGGTGGATCTTCCTTGCATCCACGCACGCCGCACGAAACAGGGCGTCCAGGTGCTCGTTCCTGGGAACTGGCTCGCCCAGAACCCGCTCACCGCCCGCGCCCTGGAGGAGGAGCGGCGGGAGTGGAGACACCTAGATCTCAACCTAGAGGTGCTGGAACAGGAAGCGGCGCTGCGCGCCGCTTCCTAGGCCCTATACCAGATCCGGTTCGATCACCGCCCGCACCCGCACTTCGGCCCCCTCGGGACGGGGACGCAGCCGCAGCCACCAGAGGGCGCCCTTCTTGATACGCCATTGCGCGTCCTGACCGGCGGCAAGCCGCGCCAGTGCCTGGCCCAGCGTGGGCTGGTGGCCCACCACCACCACCAACCCCTCCTCCCGGGGCCAGCCGGCGGCGGCCAGCAGCGCCTCGGGAGAGGCGCCCGGCCCGATGGCGGCCACCGTCTCGAAGCGTTCGGTCAGCGCCGCCGCCGTCTGCTGGGCGCGCCGGGCGGGGCTCGTCAGCACCCGGATATCCCCGGGAAGCCGGACCCGTAACCAGGCACCAACCCGCTTGGCCTGCTTGTGGCCTTTGCTGGTCAGGGGCCGCGCTAGATCGTCGCCGCCTTCCTCGGCCTCGGCGTGACGCCAGAGAATCAGCTCCATCGAGCACTCCTCTCCACCGAATTCACCCCATGGGGGTTTCATTCCCAAAACCGCTCGCACGCCACAAAGCGCGCCCAGGCCTCAGGCAGCGCTTCCCGGCGCCGGGCGGCGAGCCGCCGGCTCCATTCCTTGACCAAGCTGGCCCCCTCCGCCAGGCGGGGGTCGGAGGCTCGCGCCAGCGCCTGCCGGAGCAGCGCCTCGGTCACGATTGCGTCGTTGAAAGCCCCCAGCACGTCCTGTAGCCGCCGCAGCGCCTCCAGGTAAGCACGCGCCGGCCCGGCAGGAAAAAGGCCGGCGAAGAACTCGCAGGCATAGCGGAGCTTTTTGCCGGCGATGCGCAGCCGATGCAGCTCGGGGGCACGGAAGCGCGCATGGCGCCGCCCCCGCTTGAGCAAGCGCCGGTGCCGCTGGGCGAGCAACGTCCGGGCGAAAGGCCCGACCGGCCCTTGCAAGGCCTGCCGCCTCGCCTCACTTAGGCCCTTGCGCCAGGAGCAGGCCTCGAGCCAGGCGTCGATGCCCAAGACGAGGCTGCGGTAGCGAGCCCCCCGGGTGGCATCCCGGGCCCGGGCATAGGCCTCTTCCCGCAGGTCCTGGGCCGCCTCCCGAAGCGCCCTCAGCCCTTCGTGGCCGGGAAAGGCTTCGAGGACCGGCGGCAGGGTCTCGGCAAGAAACACGTCCCAATCCCGGGCCGGTCCGAGCGCATCCGCCAGCCGCTCGAGCTCCTTTCCCACCGGTGCCGTGAGGGACTTGGGAATCACCCGGGAAAAAGCGACGAGGGCCGAACGCGCCCGGCGCAGCGCCACCCGCATCTGGTGCAGGTGCTCTGGCTCTTTCCCCTCGCGCATGCCCTCCACGTTGCCCTGGAGCGGCACCACGCACCCCGCCAAAACCCGGCAAAAAGCCTCCTCCACGCGCGTCTCGGGGTCCAGATGCGCAGTGCGCGCCTTCACCACCGGCGGCCCGCGGTCCTGGGCGAGCCGCAAGCCCCGCTCTGCTTTGCTGAACACCTCCACTTCTAGCGGCAAGTCCCGGACGAGCTCCAGGGCGAGGGCGAACAGCCCCTGCGCCTGCCCCGCCTCCAGCTCCAACTCCAGCTCGGTCAGGGGCTGCACGCGACCGTTCGCCCGGATCTCGCCCCGGTCCAGGGCCAGCTCGGCGCGGGTGCCGTCGGCCAAGGCGAGGGGCAGACGCCAGCGCAAGAAATCGGTGATGAACACGGGCTTCAGCCGCTCCCGCACCCCGGGTGCGTCCAGCAGCCCGTCAAGCTCGGGCGCATCGAGTTTCCCGAGGTCCAGGGCGCCGGCCGAGACCGGGGTCTCCCACTCCCTGCGCCGGTGGAGCGCCCCCGAGACTTGGCCTTGCGCCTTCACCGTCTGGACCCAGCGCCGCCCCTCCCGCCGCAGGCGCAGGGCGATCCCGCCTTTGGCCAGTGCCAGCTCCGGGGTGTCGTAGTAGACGCTGTAGAGGCGCTGGGTGCGGCCCCGGCCGCAAGCCACTTCCCGGAGGGCGCGATGGCGCACCAGCGCCCCCCAGGCCTCCCGGGGTAGCCGGAACTTGAGCTCGACCTCCGTGCCCGCGCCCATGGTGCAGCACCCCCGTCAGGGCCGGGGTTCGGAGGGCACGGCCGCCAGCTCGGCCAGCAGGGCCGCCTGGGCGCTGTAAGGAGGCCGGCGGCGGCGCCGACGCAGGTAGGCACCTTCAGCGGTCATGTCCCATGCCTGCACGTTGTCCTTGAGGTAGGGCTTGAGCCCCTCGGCGATTACCCGCCGCTTGAGTCTGGGATCGAGCAAGGGAAAACAGATCTCGATGCGGCGGAAGAAGTTGCGCTCCATCCAGTCCGCGCTCGACAGGTACACGTCCCGCTGCCCGTCGTTATAGAAATAAAAGATGCGGTCATGCTCAAGAAAGCGGCCGATCACGGAGCGCACCCGGATGTTGTGGGAAAGCCCTTTGATGCCCGGGCGCAGCGCGCACACGCCGCGCACGATGAGGTCGATCTTGACGCCCGCGCGGGAGGCTTCGTACAGGGCCTGGATCACCGTCGGCTCGAGGAGGGCGTTCATCTTGGCGATGATGCGGGCGCGCCTGCCCGCCTGGGCATGCTCCGCCTCCCGGCGGATCGCGGCCAACACGTTCTGATGCAGGGTAAAAGGGGACTGCCACAGGTGCTTGAGCTTTCCCGCCCGGCCCAGGCCGGTGAGCTGCATGAACACGTCGTTCACGTCGGCGCCGATCTCCTCGTTGCAGGTGAACAGCCCGAAGTCGGTATAGAGCCGCGCGGTGCGGGCGTGGTAGTTGCCCGTGCTCAAGTGCACGTAGCGTCTCAAGCTTCCGTCCTCCCGACGCACCACCATGGCCATCTTGGCGTGGGTTTTGTGATGCACGACACCATAGACCACATGGGCGCCCGCCTCTTCCAGCCGCTGGGCCCACCCCATGTTGGCCTCCTCGTCGAAGCGGGCGAGCAGCTCCACCACCGCGGTGACTTCCTTGCCGCGCCGCGCGGCGTTCACCAGGGCTTCCATCAGCGCCGAGTCGGCGCCTGTGCGGTAGACGGTCTGCTTGATGGCGACCACTTGGGGATCCTCGGCCGCCTGCTCGATCAGATCCACCACCGGTTGGAACGACTGGAAAGGGTGGTGCAGGAGCACGTCCGAGCGGCGGATCGCCGCGAACAGGTCGGCGGACTTCCTGGAAAGCTCCCGCGGCAGCCCGGGCAGGAAGGGCTTGTACTTGAGGTCTGCCCGGTCCACTTGGTCGGGGATGGCCATCAGCCGAACCAAGTTCACTGGGCCGCTCACCTGGTATAGGTCGTCGGGGGTGAGCCGAAACTGCTCCAGCAGGAAGTCCCCCATGGCCTGGGAGCAGTTGTCCGCCACCTCGAGCCGCACCGCGTCGCCGAAATGGCGGTGGGCCAGCTCCCCCTGGAGGGCGGCGCGCAGGTCCTTTACCTCTTCCTCGTCCACGAACAGGTCCGAGTTGCGGGTAACCCGGAACTGGTAGCAGCCGAGCACGTGCATGCCGGCGAAGAGCTCCCCCACATGGGCGTGGAGGATGGAGGACAAAAAGACGAAACCGTACTCGCCACCGGCCACTTCGGGCGGCAGGCGGATCACCCGCGGCAGCACCCGCGGTGCCGGCACGATGGCGACCCCGGAGGTACGACCGAAGGCGTCCCGCCCCGCCAGCTCCACGGCGAAGTTGAGGCTCTTGTTGAGCACCCGGGGAAAGGGATGGGCCGGATCGAGCCCGATGGGGGTGAGCACCGGCATCAGCTCGCGGAAAAAGTACGCCCGGATCCACTCCCGCTGCGCCTCGTTCCAGCTCGAGCGGCGCAGGAAGTGAATGCCCTCCCGGGCGAGCAAGGGCAACACCTCCTCGTTGAGCAGCCGGTACTGATGCTCCACCAGCCGGTGGGCGCTCTCGGCTACCCGCTTGAACACCTGACGCGCGGACATGCCGTCGGGGCCGATGCTCGGGTCTTCTGCGTTGATACGCTCCTTGAGCCCAGCCACCCGGATCTCGAAGAACTCGTCCAGGTTGGAGGAGACGATGCACAAGAAGCGCAGGCGCTCCAGCAGGGGGGTGGTCGGATCCTCCGCCTGGGCCAGCACGCGCCGGTTGAACTCCAGAACCTGCAGCTCCCGGTTGAGGTACTGCTCGTGGAGAACACCCCGCGCGACATCCATGACTAGCCCAGATAGTTCACGACGACCCCCCGAGTCGAACGCCCTGCGCACAGGATCGGCCGAGGGCGAGCCAAGCCCTCAGGCGCAAAGGGTCCCACTGGACTGTGTTTGCATGTTGTCCGCGCGGCGCGCCTTCTCCCGGGCACGGGGCAGCGGCCCGGATGGGGAAGGGACGGGTGGCTACTTGGACTTGGAGGGGGGCACGTAACCGGCTGGCATGTCGGCCCCGCTTCCGAAGAAATACTTCTCCATCTGCTCCGCCAGGTACTTGCGGGCCTTGGCATCGGCCAGGTTGAGCCGATTCTCGTTGACCAGCATCGTCTGGTGCCGCAGCCATTGCTGCCAGGCTTCCTTGGACACGTGCTCGAAGATCCGCTTACCGAGCTCTCCAGGATAAGGGGGAAAATCCAGCCCCTCCGCCTCCCGACCCAGCTTGACGCACTTCACGATTCTTGCCATTGCGCGACGCTCCCAAACGGTACGGCCCCTGTATTACACCCATGTGACAGGCCGCGCCGGTCCGCTTCCATTATCGTCGAAGCGCTTGGCCCCGTAAACGCCGGGCCCTGGTCCGGCAGGACACGATGCGCTTGGGCAATCGGCTCGCCATCGCCGGTCCTGCACGCAGCGCGCTTGGGCGCTGTCGTGAAGATCCGGTCAGAGCCGCTTGGCGAACACCTTGGAGCGGCGTTGCAGGTTGTAGAGCGCCTGTCGCTGGCGCGGCAGGGCATCCACCTCCTGCTCCACGAAGCCCCGTTCGAGAAACCAGTGGGCCGTGCGGGTCGTGAGGACGAAGAGCTGCTCGAGCCCCGCCCGCCGGGCGCGGGCTTCCACCCTTTTCAGCAAGGCATCCCCGTAGCCCCGGTTCTGGTAATCCGGATGCACCGCGAGACAGGCAAGCTCCCCCGTCTTCTCGTCGGGAAAGGGATAGAGGGCCGCGCAACCGACGATCATGCCATCGTGCTCGGCCACCAGG
>NZ_DAIRTR010000062.1:0-17355 GCF_036803785.1 Pelomicrobium sp.
CTCGATCCTGACGGACAAATGCGCTCATCGGGTCGTGTCGCAGCTACTTGTTCAGGGATTCCTTAGCTTAAGCAAAGTGACTGCGCTGGCCGTGCTGGCGGCGCTAAGCCTTTTGATGTACACGCCGTCCACGGCAGTAGCAAAGGAAACTTTCCGCATGCGCATTCAGGCAGCGGTGCCCTCCGGTGCGATGTCCTTCGAGATGCTGGAGGCGTTCGCGCGCCGGGTGGATGTCATGTCCGAGGGGCGGCTCAAGGTGCAGGTCTTCGGTGCAGGTGCGATTGTGCCCTCCCCCCAGATCCTCGATTCGGTCCACCGGGGCATCCTGGAGGCGGGATTCGCCTGGCCCCAGTACTGGAGCGGCAAGCACCCCGCCACGTCCCTCTTCAGCAACACGCCAATCTGGCCCATGGCCGGATTGGACCAGTTGACTCATTTCGCCTGGATGTACAAAGGGGGCGGGCTGGAGCTCTACCACGAGCTGCTGCAGAATGTCATGGGCGTGAACGTGGTCTCCGTGTTCGTGACCCCCTCGGGCTGGCAACCCCTCGGCTGGTTCAAGGTCCCGGTGGAGAACATGAAGCAGTTCCAGCGGATCAAATACCGCTCGCCCCCGGGTCTCGCCGGGGAGATCTTCAAAGAGGCAGGAGTTTCCGCCGTGTTTCTTCCGGGCGAGGAGATCATCCCGGCCGCGGATCGGGGAGTGATCGATGGCGCAGAATGGATCAATCCCGTCGAGGACATTGCCTTCGGCTTCCACCAGACCTTCAAGCGCTACTACCTTGCCAGCATCCACCAATTCATCGACGTGGGTGAGATCGTGATCAACAGGGGTTTCTGGAACAAGCTGCCGAAGGATCTCCAGGAGATCGTGCGCACGGCTGCCATGGCGACCATCGTGGACACCTTCGCCAACGACATCGTGCGTAACGCCGAGACGATCAAAACGCTGCGGGAGAAGCACGGCATCACCGTATCGCCGACGCCTTCAGACGTGCACGCCGGCCTGATGCAGGCCGCGGGCCGGGTTCTAGAAAGGCGCTCCCGGGAAGATGCTTTCTTCAAGAAGGTCGTGGATTCCCAACGCAACTTCGCCCTCACCGTCGCGCCGTGGTGGGGCGAGGTGCTGCGTATCTACTTCAGTCTGTCGGAGAACGCAGTCATCCGGCCGCAGGCGTCGAAGTAAGGGAATCGCGGCAGGCGGACATCGGTCGAGCAGGAGACGCGGCACGCTCCCCCCAGGAGGGTTACCACCCTTGTACGGCACGGATGACTCGTTCCGCCGGGAGCGGGGAGCCTAGGACCGGAGCGCTTCCCGTTCCCGGGGCGGGAGGCCTTCCTGCCCCTGTCCCCGTCGGACCCGCGCTATGGAGCATGCCCTGAACCAAAGAGTCCCCAAAGGCGGCGGCCAGCCTACGCTTCAGGCGCAGCCGCCGCGGGCACTACTGCGGGTCATTCACACTCTGGACACCTTCGCCGAGCAGACGGGGTGGGTCGTTTCCTGGCTGATCGTACCCATGGTCATAGCGATGGTGTACGAGGTGGTGGCCAGGTATTTTTTCAGTGCGCCGACCATCTGGGCCCACGACGTCAGCTTGATGCTCTATGGGACCTTCTTCATGCTGGGGGCCGCGTATGCACTCAAGCAAAGAGCCCACATTCGCACAGACTTCCTCTACAACGGTTTTTCGGTTCGCTGGCAGGCCTTCGTGGACACGGTCGCATACCTGTTCTTCTTCTTTCCTGGGCTTGTCATCTTTCTGTGGTACGGGTGGGACTTCTTCTATGACTCGTGGCGCCTGAAGGAGCACGCCATCACCAGTCCTTGGATGCCACCGCTCTATCCCTTCAAAGCGGTCATTCCGGTGACCGGGGCGCTGCTTTTGATCCAGGGCGTCTCGGAGACCCTCAAGAGCGTCTACGCGCTCGTCAAGGGGAGGTGGCCGTGAGCCCGGAGGTGCTGGGTCTGTGGCTGCTCGTCGCCCTGTTCGTGCTGCTTTTGGCCGGCTTCCCCATCGCTTTCACCCTTCTCTTCGTCGCCCTCGTGGCCGGCTACCTGGGAGTGGGTGCTGACGCCTTCGGGCTCATGATCGTGCAATTCCAGAGCACCATGGAGGCATCGACCCTCGCCGCGGTGCCGCTGTTCGTCTTCATGGGGCTCATTCTCGAGCGCGCGGGGCTCATGGAGCGGCTGTTCGGGGCGTTCCGGCTCATGTTTGCCCCCTTGCGGGGCTCCCTCTACCTGGCGGTGCTGGCCACGGCCACAATTTTCGCCATGGCGACCGGCATCGTCGGAGCGTCGGTGACCGTCATCGGGCTGATGGCAGGCCGGGTCATGCAAAAGAGTGGGTACGATCCCCGGCTCTCCGCCGGCGCCATTGCGGCTGGGGGCACCCTGGGCATTCTCATCCCTCCGAGCGTCATGCTTATCGTGATGGGTCCGATCCTGCGGGTGTCCATCCTGGAGCTATTCGCTGCCGCCGTGGTACCCGGGTATCTCCTGGCGGGGCTGTTCCTGATCTATTGCCTGGTGCGCTGCCATTTCCAACCCCACCTGGGACCGCCACTGCCCCAGGCCGAGCGGGCGCCGTCGGTCGGTTACATTCTCAAAGAGTTCGCGCAGGGCGTGCTTCCCCTAGCCGTGATCATCGCCGCCACGCTCGGCAACATCCTCGCTGGGCTTGCCACGCCGACGGAAGCGGCCGGCGTAGGCGCCTTCGCTTCCTTCTGCCTGACGCTTGCCTACCGGCGCATGGACTGGGGAAAGCTCAAGGCCGCTATGCTGCAGACGCTGGAGACTTCGAGCGTGGTGCTGTTTCTGATCGCCGCGTCGAATTACTTTGGCGCGGTGTTCTCCATTCTCCAGACCCCCTTCATGATCACGGGCGCGTTGCTCGGGTTCGGGGTGTCTCCTACGGTACTGCTGCTTCTGCTGCTTGCGCTCATTTTTTTCCTGGGATGGCCCCTGGACTGGGCGCCGATTGTCCTCATCTTTCTTCCAGTGATGCTGCCAGCGGTCGCCCAGCTGGACGTCAACATGGTGTGGTTCGGCGCCCTGGTGGCCGTTTGTCTCCAGACCGCGTGGCTTTCGCCGCCTGTTGCGCTGGCCGCGTACTTCCTCAAAGGTGTCATGCCTGACTGGGAGCTCAAGGATATCTATTTGGGCATGCTCCAGTTCCTGGGCCTGCAGCTCGTGGGGCTCATGCTAGTGTTCTTTTTCCCGCAAATCGCCCTCTGGCTTCCGAACGTTCTTCTGGGCCGATAAAAAAACGGCCCGATGGGGGCCGTCTTGAGGGGCCATTGCCAGGAAGCTATTTCTTCCTCGGGTCATCCGCAGGGTTCACGTACTCGATGCCCCACGGGCCGATCCCATGGACCTGGATGACGGTCTCTTCCCTAGTGAAGCCGTACATGGGCATCTTAGGGGGCATGATGGCAACGGCCCCGACGGGCAACGCCGTGGCTTTTTCCGGTGCAAACCGGTCGCCTGCGGCGAAGTACAGCGTTCCAGAAATCACCGTAACCCGCTCATACGCCGGATGCCAATGAGGCGCGATCTTGTAGTTGGCGGGCAGCTTGAGCCGGAAAATGAACGGCACCGCCTCGTTCAGGGGGCCCTCGATGACTGCGATCTTGGCGCCGGGGGCCATCGAGGCCACATCCGACCAGCTGAACGCCTCGCCCGTCGTGATAAGGTGTCCCTCTCCCCGGTATGGACCTGCTGCCCACGCCTGGGGCACGCCGACCGAACCCAGCGCGAGCGCGATTATCGACAGCTTCATCATCTTAAAGCCTTTCATGGCGTCCTCCTTTGTGGCGAAACCCACCGATCAACCGTTCGGAGGCTGTTTCCCGGCCCTCCGGCGGGCTGCCGGAGGGTGGCTGGTCGCCTCCATCACCAGGATTGAATCCGCCGCCTTCCAGAGGAGCGATCCGACTCCGCCTGCAGCCGGGTGGCCGGGCTGGGGAATTGCGCTCTTCCATCACCCTCTCCTGGTGGGCGGACTACACCTCGCCCCGCCGCAGGCGCAAATCCATCCAGACCGCCGCGGCGAGCAGGGCGAATCCTGCGAGCTCGAGGGCTGGGCTGTAGGAGCCGACCAAGGCGTAGCCGACCAGCGCAACGCCCCCGAGGGCCAAGGCCGACGGGGGCGCGGAACGATGGCGTCGGTAGCCGCCGGCCACCGCCACCGCCGCGAGTACGGCAAACAGCAGGATCGTCCCGGCCCACGTCACCGGGTCGAGTGCCAGCGTGACGCCGAACAGAGACAACATTGCCAGGGCCGCCAGTGTGCCGTAGCACGCGGTGAGGGCCAGGGCCAGGGCAATGACGCCGGCAACTCCACGGCGTTCGAGGGGGCGCAGGAGCCGCCGCGGATCCAGGCGCCGGGCGAGCAGGGCGGTCCTGGACGGACGGCGGCCGCGCTCCATGGCGATCTCGATCGCGCGGGCGCCGAAGCGACGCGCGACGTGGCGGGTCTCCGCACTGCGGCTGTGGGCGAAATAGTCGTGCTCGCCCAGGACCCGGACATCAGCGAAGCCGGCGTCGCGGAACAGATCGAGGTAGTCCTCGTCCATGGTCGCGCCGACGACGCATTCCGCCCAGAGCTTGGGGTCGTCATGGCATTCGGCGTCCACCGGGCGGCCGATGACAATGTCGGCGATCTGCGCTCGACCGTTCGGGCGAAGCACCCGGAAGATCTCGGCGACGGCTCGCCGCTTGTCAGGCACCAGATTAAGCACGCCGTTGCTCGTCACCACATCCACGCTGGCATCGGGCAAAGGAATGGCCTCGACCGAGGCCTCGATGACCTGGATGTTGGCCCTGCCTAGGCCCGCCGCCAGGCGGTTCAGCTTCTGCGCCATAGCGGGCGTCATGTCGAGGGCCCACACGAGGCCGCGGGGTCCGACGATGCGACTAGCGATGAAGGTGTCGGTGCCCGAGCCGCAACCGATGTCAAGCACCGTGTCGCCGGGCCGCAGGGCGTTGGCGCGGAACGGGTATCCCACTCCGGCAAAAGACTCGACCGCGGCCTCCGGGAGCGTTTCGAGAATCTCCTCCGGATAGCCCACTGCGCGGCATGCGGCACGCCCCACGGGGAAATGGAACGGGCCACGGGGCTCGGCTGCCACCGCCGTATACATCTCCTTGACGGCGGTGAGGATGGCCTGTCTGGAATAACCGAAAATGGCGACCATGGTACGCCCTCCTTGCCGGGGGTAGCCTAGAAGCTGTCGATCAGCGCCTTCAGCCGCTGGTGCAGGCGCTCGGGGGCCTCGGTCGAAGCCGTCTCCCGGGCCATGGCCTTGAGCCGGCGTTCGAACTCCACGCGGCTGAAACAACCGCGGCACAGCTCCAGGTGCCGCTCGATCTCGGCACTCGCCTCGGCGTCGAGTTCCTGGTCGATGTAGGCGAAAAGGTGTCGCAAGACCTCTTCGCAGTTCACGGTTCGCCTGGCCATGCTCATTCCTTGTGCGGTGCCGTGTGGGGCAACAGCCCGGCCTCGATGGCCTGCCTCCATAGAGTCCGTTGAAGCCGTCCCCGGGCCCGGTTCAGACGCGAGCGCACCGTGCCCACCGGCACGTGCAACAGCTCCGCGGCCTCCGCATAGGCGTACCCTTCCAGATCGATCAGCACCACCACGAGGCGGTATTCGTCGGGCAGCGAGTCGATGGCTTTCTCGAGATCTTCGCGCAGGAGCTTGTTGAGCAGCGCATGTTCGGGCGTACTCCACCAGAGGAGAAACGGCTGGTGCAGCTTCTCGAACAGAGAAAATCGGTCCTCGTCGGATTCTTCTTCGCTGCTGGCCGTTTCATTCTCCCACACCACTTCGTGCTGACACCGGCGGTGCCGCCAGGCGCTGATGAAGGTGTTGGTGAGGATGCGCATGATCCATTTGCCGAAGCCGAGCGGCTCGCGCAGCTCATCGAGGTGGGACCAGGCCTTGGCCACTGCTTCTGCGACCAGGTCTTCGGCGTCCGCCGGGTTGCGAGTGAGGCGCAGGGCGACGCCGTAGAGCCGATCCGTCAGGCGCCGTAGCTCCGCTTCGAAAAAGCGGCGGCGTTCGGTGTCCCGGGATGAGCATCCCTCCGGGGCGGCTTCGCCTGGGTGTGCCATCGCCCTCCTCCACCCAAACGGGTTGGCGTTCGTTCTGCTCCCGCTACAGCGGTGATCAGGGGGGCAGGGACGCGCGCAACGGCTAATTTTCCTTTGCGGCTTCCCGTTGCGCCCTGTAAATTTTAAAGACGCCTGAGGGCCGGAATCGGTTCCCGCGCAGTTCGGGTGAGAGCCGCCTGGTTAGGCCAGCGCGGCGCGGATCTCGCTCGCCATCCGGTCCAGCGCCTCCCGGGGCGGATTCTGGGTGGGCCAGACAAGTTTCAGCCCGTCATGGGCATGGCGCGGCAGCACGTGCAGGTGGAAGTGATAGACCGTCTGGAACCCAGCCGCCTCGTTGGCCTGAAACAGGTTGAGCCCTGCACAACCGGTCGCCTTCCGCACCGCCTTGGCGATACGGGCGGCGACGCGGAAGCACTCGCCTGCGAGCGCTTCGTCCATGTCCAGCAGATTGCGATAGTGGGCGCGGCTTGCCACGATCACGTGACCCGGGTTCACCTGCCCAATGTCCATGAAAGCGATCACCGCGTCGTCCTCGTACACGATACTGGCCGGGATTTCCCGGCGCACCAGCCGGCAGAAGATGCAGTCCTGCATGGGGTCTCCTCCTTTTTCGTGGTCGTGGGCTAAGAGCGGGCGGGCGGCGTGCCCGCCTTGAGGCTCAACAGCAGCACACCCACCAGGACCAGTCCCGCGCCTGCGAGCTGAGGCGCGGTGATGGGCTCGTCAAGAAACAGGTTAGCAAGAAAGAGGGTGGAAACCGGCCCGATCGCCCCCACCAGGGCGGCGCGGCTTGCGCCGATGCGGCGTATGCCTTCGCTCGTGGCCCATACCGGCAGCACCGTAGAGAGCACCGCCATTAAGAAGCCATAGCCGTAGACCGGGGCTGGCAGGACCAGGGCAGACCAGGGGTGGGTGAAGGCAAACTGAATGATGCACAGCACGCTCGCTACCGTCATGGCGTAGGCGGTGAAGCGGACGCTTCCCAGCCGGGTGATGACCTGGCCGCCCCATACTAGGTAGACGGCGTAAGAAAGCGCGCTGCCAAACACCAGCAGACTGCCGAGAGCCGTTCCGGCCACATCGCCGGCGAGCCGCACGTTGTCGGCGAAAACCAGCATAATGCCCCCGTAGGAGAGCCCCAAGGCCGCCACGTGTCTGCGGGTGACCGGAAGCTTCAGGACCAGGGCGGAGATGGCGAGCACCATCGTCGGATAAAGGAACAGAATCAACCGTTCAAGCCCCGCGGAGATGTACTGCAGCCCCAGAAAATCCAGGTAGCTGGCGAGATAATAGCCGAGAAACCCGAGGCCCAGGATCGCTCCCCAGTCGCCGCGCTCCAGGGAATAGCCCGGATTGCGCCCGGACAGAAGTGCCATGAACAGGAAAAAAGGCAGCGACATGAGCATCCGCAGGGCGAGCAGGGTCACCGCATCCACTGGGTAGAAGTAGGCGAGCTTGATCAGGATCGCCTTGCCCGAAAAGCCCACCGCGCCAATCGCTGCCAGCAGGGCTCCGGCGGCGCCTGGGCTCTCGCCCCGGGATGCTGCGGCCACGCGACGCCTCTCAGCGGCGCCGGGTGCCGCCGAGTAGCCCGCCCAGCACGCCCCGCAGCAGTTGCCGGCCCAGCTCCGCCCCGATGGTGCGGGCAGCGCTTTTGATCATGGCTTCGGGCACCGACTGACGCCGCTTGCCTCCGCTGCCAAGCACTCGGTCCAGCAGCCCCCCCGAGCGCTCGCCTTCCCTTTGCTGTGCCGCGCCCGCCGCCTGCCCGGCGCGGGCCTTGAGCACCTCGAAGGCCGACTCCCGGTCGATCGTCTGTTCGTAGCGCCCGTAGAGCGGGGAGGTGCGGACCAAGCGCGCCCGCGCCTCGGCTGCAATCGGACCGATGCGGCTCGCGGGGGGCACGATGAAGGCCCGTTGAGTCACGCCCGGCCGGCCCTTATCGTCCAGCAGCGACACCAACGCCTCGCCGACGCCAAGCTCAGTAATGGCCCGCTCCAGGTCGAGCGCGGGATTGGCACGCATAGTGGTGGCGGCGGCCCTGACCGCTTTCTGGTCTCGGGGGGTGAAAGCGCGCAAGGCGTGCTGGATCCGGTTGCCGAGCTGGCCCAGCACTCGGTCGGGGACGTCCAGAGGATTCTGGGTGACGAAGTAGACACCGACGCCCTTGGAACGGATGAGGCGCACCACCTGCTCGATCTTGTCCAGCAGGGCCTCGGGAGCCTCGTCGAAGAGCAGATGAGCCTCGTCGAAGAAGAAGACCAGCCTGGGCTTTTCCACATCGCCCACCTCGGGCAGGTTCTCGAACAACTCCGAGAGCAACCACAGCAGGAAGGCTCCATAGGTTCGGGGCTGGTTCATGAGCTGCTCGGCGTTCAGGATGTTGACCACCCCCTCGCCACCCTCGAGGCGCATCAGGTCCTGGATGTCCAGGGCTGGCTCGCCGAAGAGGGCTTCGGCCCCCTCCTGTTCCAGGGCGAGCAGAGCGCGCTGAATCGCTCCGATGCTCGCGCCCGAGACGTGACCGTACTCGGTGGTGAAGCGTCGGGCGTTCTCGCCCAGGTGATTGAGCAGGGCCCGCAGGTCCTTCAAGTCGAGGAGCAGCAGCCCCGCGTCGTCGGCGATCTTGAAGGCCAGGGCGAGGACGCCCTGCTGGGTGTCGTTGAGCCCCAGCATGCGTCCGAGCAGCAGGGGGCCCATCTCGGAGACGGTGGTACGCACCGGGTGGCCTTGGCGGCCGAAAACGTCCCAGAAGGCCACCGGGCAGCCGCGGTACCGGAAACCCTCGAGCGCCAGGACGGCGAGGCGCTCCTCCACCTTCTTGTTGCCGCCACCGGGCTCGCTTAAGCCGGACAGGTCCCCCTTCGCGTCGGACAGGAACACGGGTACCCCAATGCGGCTGAAACCTTCCGCCAGCCGTTGCAGGGTTACCGTCTTGCCGGTACCCGTGGCCCCGGTGATGAGGCCGTGGCGGTTGGCCATCCTGGGCAGAAGAGAGAGCGCTTGGTGCTCGCTCTTGGCGACGAGGATGGGATCGGCCATGACAGAGCTTTCCAGCTTTCGGGTCGAGTGTCGGCAATGGTACCATTAGCCGATTGAAAACAGTGAATTGCGCAAGCCACGCAGGTCATGGCAGGTCACAGCAAATGGGCGAACATTCGCTTCCGCAAGGAGCGGGCTGACGCGAAGAAGGGCAAGGTCTTTACTCGTCTGATCCGGGAGATCACGGTAGCGGCTCGGGAGGGCGGGGGCGACCCGGCCGCCAATCCCCGCCTGCGGCTCGCCATCGACAAGGCCTTCGAGCACAACATGCCCAAGGAGAACGTCGAGCGGGCCATCAAGCGCGGCACCGGCCAGCTCGAGGGGGCGGAATACGAGGAAGTGCGCTACGAAGGCTACGGGATCGGCGGCGCAGCGGTCATGGTGGATTGCCTCACCGACAACCGCACGCGCACCGTGGCCGACGTGCGCCACACCTTCACCAAGTACGGCGGCAATCTGGGCACCGACGGCTGCGTTGCCTATCTCTTCAAGCACTGCGGCCAGCTCGTCTTCGCTCCCGGCACCGACGAAAACCGGCTTATGGAGGCGGCCCTGGAAGCGGGTGCCGAGGACGTGATCGCCAACGACGACGGGAGCCTGGAAGTGATCACCGCAGTGAGCGATTTCGACGCGGTCCGGAAAAAAATCGAAGCGGCCGGTCTCAAGCCGGCAGTGGCGGAAGTGACCATGCGCCCCGTTACCGAAGTGGAGCTCAGGGGAGAGGAGGCTGCCCGCATGCGCAAGCTGCTGGAGGCGCTGGAAGCCCTGGACGACGTCCAGGAGGTGTATACCACCGCGGTGCTCACCGAGTGAAGGGTGGCACCCGCATCCTGGGCATCGACCCCGGGCTCCAGGTCACCGGATTCGGCATTCTCGACAAAATGGGACAGAGGCTCGACTACGTGACGAGCGGCTGCATCCGCACGCCACACGTGGCGCTGCCCGGGCGGCTCAAAGCCATTCTCGAAAGCTTGAGCCAAGTCATCGGCGAATATCAGCCCCAGCAGGTGGCGGTGGAAGAGGTGTTCGTCAACGCCAATCCCCGATCCACCCTGCTCCTCGGCCAGGCCCGGGGCGCGGCCATTTGCGCCTGCGTCACCCACGGGCTGCCGGTGGCTGAGTATACGGCGCTACAGGTCAAGCAGGCGGTGGTGGGCAACGGCCACGCGCGCAAGGAACAGGTGCAGGAGATGGTGAAGCGCCTGCTGTGCCTTCCGAGCCTGCCCAGCGCGGACGCGGCCGATGCCCTGGCCTGCGCCATCTGCCACGCCCACGGCGGCATGGGGCTTGGGAGGCTTGCCACCGCCGGCTACCGGGTGAGGCGGGGGAGGCTCACGTGATCGGCCGCATTCGCGGCACCCTGGTGGAGAAGCATCCGCCCATGGTGCTGGTGGACGCCCACGGCGTGGGCTACGAGATCGATGTGCCCATGAGCACGTTCTATCAGCTGCCCGCCACCGGCGCCCAGGTCACCTTGTTCACCCATCTGGTGGTGCGGGAGGACGCCCATCAGCTCTTCGGCTTCTGGACCGTTCAGGAGCGCCGCACCTTCCGGCAGCTGCTCAAGATCGCCGGCGTGGGGGCGCGCACGGCGCTGGCGGTCCTGTCCGGCCTCTCGGTGCAGGAGTTGAGCCAGGCGGTGGCGAGCCAGGATGCCGCACGCCTGACCCGGATTCCCGGCATTGGCAAGAAGACCGCGGAGCGGCTGCTGCTGGAACTCAAGGATCGGCTCAAGGAGGAGGCGGGCGCTGCCGGCGAGGCGCCGGGCTTGTCGCCGCACGGCGACATCCTCAATGCGCTCCTGGCCCTGGGCTATAATGACCGCGAAGCTCAATGGGCCGTGGGCCAGCTCGACGCCGCCCTCTCCGTGGCCGACGGCATCCGGCAGGCGCTCAAGCTGCTTTCCAAGGCGTGAAAAGAGCAGGCAGTGATGGGTGAGGAGAAGCCATCGCGCAACCGAGGAAGGGGAGAACCGTTGTCGCTTTGCGCCCCGCACCGCTCGCTTTTACCCCCCTCTGCATGATCGAGACCGATCGCTTGATCTCCGCCGCGCCGGCTTCTGCCCAGGAAGAAGCATTCGAGCGGGCGCTGCGCCCCAAGTGGCTCCAGGAATATGTGGGGCAGGCGAAAGTGCGTGAGCAGCTCGCCATTTTCATCGAGGCTGCGCGCAGCCGCGCTGAGGCTCTGGACCACGTCCTGCTGTTCGGTCCTCCGGGGTTGGGCAAGACCACCTTGGCCCACATCATCGCCAAGGAAATGGGGGTGAACCTGCGGCACACCTCGGGGCCCGTGCTGGAGCGGCCCGGCGATCTGGCGGCACTGCTCACCAACCTGGAGCCACGGGACGTGCTTTTCATCGACGAGATCCATCGCCTCTCTCCCGTGGTAGAGGAAATCCTGTACCCGGCCCTGGAGGACTTCCAGATCGACATCATGATCGGGGAGGGGCCGGCCGCGCGCTCGGTGAAGCTGGACCTACCCCCGTTCACCCTGGTGGGGGCCACCACCCGGGCCGGGATGCTGACCAATCCGCTGCGCGACCGCTTCGGCATCGTGGCCCGGCTGGAGTTCTACACCCCCGAGGAGCTCGCGCGAATCGTGCTGCGCTCGGCGGGGCTGCTGGGGGTGGCCATCGAGCCTGACGGCGCGTTCGAGATCGCCCGCCGCTCCCGCGGCACGCCCCGGGTCGCCAACCGGCTGCTGCGCCGGGTGCGCGACTTCGCCGAGGTCAAGGCCGACGGCCGGGTCACCCGGACGGTGGCGGACGCGGCGCTCAAAATGCTGGACGTGGACCCCCTGGGACTCGACCTCATGGACCGCAAGCTGCTCCTCGCCGTCATGGAGAAGTTCAGCGGTGGCCCCGTGGGGTTGGACAATCTGGCCGCGGCCATCGGGGAGGAGCGCGACACCATCGAAGACGTGCTGGAGCCCTTCCTCATCCAGCAGGGGTACCTGAAACGTACACCCCGCGGGCGCGTGGCTACGGTGGCCGCCTATCGGCATTTCGGCCTGGGATTGCCGCGCAACGCCTTGACCGGGGATCTGTGGAACGAGTCATGATCTGCCGCGAAGGAGCGCGCGGCCCCCGGACCCGCACATGAGACCTGGGGCGGCGCTGCAGGCGCGCGAGCCGGCTTTCTCCCTCCCCTTGCGTGTGTATTACCAAGACACGGACGCGGGCGGCGTCGTCTATCACAGCCGCTACCTGGACTTTCTGGAGCGGGCTCGCTACGAGTGGCTGCGGGAAGCCGGCTTCGGGTTGCGGAAATTGGCAGAGGAGCTGAAGGTCATTTTCGTCGTGCGCTCCCTCTCCATCGAATTTCGCCGTCCGGCGCGCCTCGACGATCTGCTGCACGTGACCGTACGTCTCGACCAGGTGGGACGCAGCCGCGTGCCAGTTGCACAAGAGGTCAAGCGCGATCACGAGGTTCTCGCGCAGGCGAGGGTGGAGCTCGCCTGTGTGGATGTGCTGACCCTCAAGCCCGCGAGCCTGCCCTCCGAGCTGCGCCGGGCGATCATAGGTTGAAGGAAAAAAAGGATGCAAATGACGCCTGATCTTTCGCTGGTGGGCTTGATCGCCAACGCCAGTCTGGTGGTACAACTGGTGATGGCCCTGCTGCTGGCGGTCTCCCTCATGTCCTGGTGGTATATCTTCCGCAAGCTCTTCACTATCCGCCGGGCCCGGGAGCAGGCGGACGAGTTCGAGAAAGAGTTCTGGAGCGGGGTGGATCTCACCACCCTGTACCAGGCGGCGGTCAACGCCCGGCACTCGGGCGGAAGCCTGAATCGCATCTTCGAAGCGGGCTTCCGCGAGTTCACCAAGCACAAGTCGCGTCCGGGCATGAACGTGGAGGCGGCCATGGAGGGCACGCGCCGGGCCATGCGCGCCACCTATCAGCGGGAAATGGATCGGCTGGAAGCCCACATGGCCTTTCTCGCCACCGTGGGCTCGGTGAGCCCGTACGTGGGTTTGTTCGGCACCGTGTGGGGCATCATGAACGCCTTTCGCGGCCTGGCCAATGTGGTTTCGGCCACCCTGGCCCACGTGGCCCCCGGCATTGCCGAAGCGCTGATTGCCACGGCCATGGGTCTGTTCGCCGCCATCCCCGCGGTGGTGGCCTACAACCGCTACGCCCGGGATATCGACAGGCTGGCCACTCGTTACGAGAGCTTCATGGAAGAGTTTTCCAACATCCTCCAGCGCCAGGCCCATGCTTGACTGGCCCTTCGATCCCTCACTGGCTTGCGGCCCGATAGGAGGCGCGCTCCATGGCTTTTGAACGCCGCTCTTCCCGGCGCTTGATGAACCAGATCAACGTGGTGCCCTATATCGATGTCATGCTGGTGCTCCTGGTGATCTTCATGGTTACGGCGCCGCTCATCAACCCCGGCCAGATTGAGCTCCCCCAGGTGGGTCAGGCGCTCGCTCCCGCCACTGCCCCGGTGGAGGTGATCGTGCGCAAGAACGGGGCGCTGGCGGTGCGCGACCGCAACGAGCCGGGAGCGCCCCGGGACATCACCCGGGGCGAGCTGGTGGAATGGCTTCGTCAGAAGCAGGCGCACAACCCGGAGCAGGCGGTGGTCATCGCCGCGGACAAGGACGCCCGCTACGAGGAAGTGGTCAAGGTCCTAGACCTGCTCCAATCTCAGCACGTGAAACGGGTGGGACTGCTCGCCAAGCCCGCGAGCCTTTGAGCGGAGCGCGATCCGGGGGAGCGCGGGGGAACCGATCCATGGCGGAGGTGGTCGCAAGCCCTGAACCTGCCATGTCTTCCAGGACCGATCCCGAAGCCTTCGACCGGGAACCGGGGAAGGTGCGCGCCGCGCTGCTCGCTTTCGGCGTGCACCTCCTGTTCCTGGTGTTCCTCATGGCCGGCGTGAGCTGGCGGGCGGAGCCGCCTGCCCCGGTCCAGGCGGAGCTGTGGGGGAGCCTGCCGCCCCAGCCGGCGCCCAGGGTAGAAAACAAGCCGGAGCCGCCTCCTGCGCCCAAGCCGGCGCCGAAGCCCGAGCCCAAGCCCGCGCCGAAGCCCGAGCCGGCCAAAGCGCCTGAGAAGCCAGAGATCGCCCTCAAGGAGAAGCAGGAACAGGAGCGCCGGAAGAAGGAAGAGGAGCGCCGGCGGTTGGAGGAGGAAAAGCGCAAGCAGGCGGAGGCCGAGCGCCGACGCGAGGAGGAATTGGAGCGGCAGCGACGGGAAGAGGCCGAGCGCCGGCGCCGGGAAGAGGAGCGGCAAAGAGCCCTGGAAGAGCAGGTGAAGCGGGAGATGGCCGCCCTGGAGGCCCAGCGGGCTCAGCAGGAGGCGGCTGCCCGGGCGGAGGCCCAGCGGCTGGCGGCTATCGCCAGCCTGCGGGATGAGTACATCCACCGGATCCGGGAGAAGGTCAAATACAATATCGTGATGCCTCCGGCGGTGCCCCACGACGCGGAGGCCGTGTTCGAGGTGGTGCTCCTGCCGAGCGGGGAAGTCTTGAGCGCGCGGCTTGTGAAACCGAGCGGGGTGAGCGCCTACGACTCGGCGGTGGAGCGGGCGATCAAAAAGTCCCAGCCCCTGCCTCTGCCGCCGGACCCGGCCCTGTTCTCCCAGTTTCGAACCCTCACCCTGAAGTTCCGCCCGGCGGAATAGGTTATCGAACTGTCTGATACAATTCGCAGTTACATGAAGCCAGCCGTTCGTTCGTTCCCTTTGTTGGGACGGCTCGCGCTCCTCGCCTGGCTGGCCGTGGCCAGTTCCGTGGCGCGGGCGAACCTCACCATCGAGATCATCGGCGGTGGGGCGACCCAGATCCCCATCGCCGTGGTGCCCTTCGCCCGGGAGCCGATCCTGCCCCACTCCATCACCGAGGTGGTAGGCGCCGACCTCATGCGCAGCGGCCTGTTCCGCCTGGTGCCGCCCGGTAACCAGCGGCCCTCGGAGCCGGGCGAGGTGGTTTATCCGGAGTGGCAGTCCCGGGGAGCGGAGGCCCTGGTGATCGGCTCGGTCGCGCCGCTCCAGGATGGCCGTTTCGAGATCCGCTTCCGACTCCTGGACGTGCTCAAGCAACAGCAGCTCGCCGGATACACCTATACCGTAAGTTCGGCCCAGCTGCGCCTTACCGCCCACCGCATTGCCGACGAGATTTACGAGCGGCTGACCGGCGACAAGGGCGTGTTTTCCACCCGCGTCGCCTACGTGGTGCGCCAGGGCACGCGCTACGAGCTGCAAGTGGCGGACGCGGATGGTTTCAATCCCCAGACGGTGGCGGCTTCCAACGAGCCCATCATCTCTCCGGCGTGGTCTCCGGACGGCACCCGTCTCGCGTACGTGTCCTTCGAGAACCGCAAGCCCATCGTCTACATCCAGAACCTGCTCACTGGGCAGCGGCGCGTGCTGGCCAACTACCCCGGTTCCAACAGTGCTCCGGCCTGGTCTCCGGACGGCAAGCGCCTGGCGGTGGTGTTGACCAAGGATGGGATCTCCCAGATCTATCTCATCAATCCTGATGGCACGGGGCTCAAGCGGCTTACCCATTCAGGGGCGATCGACACCGAGCCCAGCTTCTCGCCCGATGGGGAGTGGATCCTGTTCACCTCGGACCGGGGCGGCAGCCCTCAGATCTACCGCATCGCGGTGAACGGTGGCTCCACGGTGCGCTTCACTTTCGAGGGCGACTACAACGTGTCGCCCCACTACAGCCCCAACGGCAAGAGCTTTGTTTTCATCACCCGGCGCCAAGGCCGCTTCAACGTGGCGGTCCAGGACATGGTGACCGGCCAGGTGCAGGTACTTACCGATTCGCGCCTGGATGAGTCTCCCACCTTCGCCCCCAACGGCCGGATGATTCTCTATGCCACCGAGGTGGGGGGGCGCGGGGTGCTCGCCGCGGTATCGAGCGACGGGCGTGTGCGGCAAAGGCTTACGGTTCCCGCAGGCGACGTGCGGGAGCCGGCGTGGGGTCCTTTCGTTCAATGATTCGAACTCGATTGGAAAAGGAGAGACGCGATGATGAAGAAGACCGCTTTTACCCTTGTACTCGCTGGACTATTGGCTGGTTGCGCCAGTACGCCCCTCGAGGAGCAAAAGCCCGCGGCGGTGGAGGAGCGGGCGCCGGGCGCCCCGGCTCCCGGCGCCACGGCCCAGCCTGGCACCACCGATACGCGGCCCTTGGGCGGCGCTGCGGTGGCGGCAGACCCGCTCAAGGATCCCAGCAACATCCTATCCAAGCGCAGCATCTATTACGACTTCGACAGCTTTTTGGTGAAAGATGAGTACAAACCCATTGTCCAGGCCCACGCCAACTACTTGCGGCAGAACGGGGATCGCCAGGTGATCCTCCAGGGCAACGCCGACGAGCGTGGCAGCCGGGAGTACAATCTGGCCCTCGGCCAGAAGCGTGCTGAGAGCGTGAAGAAGATGATGGAGCTGTTGGGCGTCAGTGGCTCGCGCATCGAAACGGTGAGCTTCGGCGAAGAAAAGCCCCGCTGCACCGAGCAGACCGAGGCCTGCTGGGCCCAGAACCGCCGTACCGATATCGTCTATCGAGGTGAATGAGCGTGATACCGATGGGCCGTGACGCGCGTGTCGCCCGCCGCTGCCGGGCGAGGTGGACGGCCGTCGCGCTGGCCCTGTGGGCCACCAGCGTCGGCGCCGGGTTGTTCGAGGACACCGATGCGCGCAAAAAGATCCTGGAGCAGCAACAGGAAATCCGGGAGCTTCAGGCGCGCAACGGGGCGCTGGTGGAGCGCATCCAGAAGCTGGAAGAACAAGTGCAACAGAAGCCCCAGGCGCTCCTCGATCTCTACGCCCAGCTTGAGCGGCTCAACGCAGAGCTCGCCAAGCTCAGGGGCCGTATCGAAGAGGTGGCCTACGCCGTGGACCAGAACGCCAAGCGCCAGCGGGACTTCTACGTCGACCTGGACAACCGGCTGCGGCGGCTGGAGCAGCCCACGCCCGTCGGGGCGCTTGCCCCGACACCCGGTGCCGTGGCGCCCCCGGCAGAGCCGCCTGCAGCGGCGGGGGCCGGGACGGGCGCCGGCGTCCCGGGACTGCCGCCCGTGGCGACGGCGCCAGGGACGGCGGCCGCTTCCCCTGCGCCGGGGGATGCGGCGGCAGAGCAACGGGCCTACGAGGCCGCGTTCAATCTCTTTCGCCAAGCCAACTACCCGGCCGCTATCGCGGCCTTTAACAATTTCGCCAAAACCTACCCCCAAAGCCCCTTGG
>NZ_DAIRTR010000063.1:0-17263 GCF_036803785.1 Pelomicrobium sp.
CGGTGAAATCGGCGATCACCCCGTCCTTCATCGGCCGGATGGCGGTGATGTTGCCCGGGGTGCGGCCGAGCATCTGCTTGGCCGCCAGCCCCACTTGCTGGATGACTTTCTTGCCGTTGGGCCCGCCTTCCTGGCGGATCGCCACCACGGAGGGTTCGTTGAGCACGATGCCCTTGCCGCGAACCCAGATCAGGGTATTGGCCGTGCCGAGGTCGATGGCGAGGTCATTGGAAAAGTAGGAGCTTAGGAAACCGAACATGGATTTTCTTCCGCGGCCGGGCTGCGCCCGATAAATGAATTATGATACCCTAACGAGCTTTGTTAATTGAAGCACTTAAGCGACCCCCATGGGCCTTTCCCTGGATGATGTCCGGCGTATCGCCTACCTCGCTCGCATCGCCATCACCGAGGAGGAAGCGCAGACGGTGCTGCAACAGCTTACCGGAATTTTCGCCCTGATCGAGAAAATGCAGGCGGTGGATACCCGGGACATCGAGCCCATGGCCCACGCCCAGGACGTGGTGCTGAGGCTGCGGCCCGACGAGGTGACCGAGACCGACCAGCGGGAGCTGTTCCAATCGATCGCTCCACGGGTGGAAGCGGGCTTATACCTGGTGCCCAAGGTCATCGAGTGAGCGCCCGCTCGCGGCCGAAACGTCCGAAACCCGCCCAAGTCTCGTGGATCTGTTGAATTCCAGCCTCAGAGCCCTCGCCTCCGCGCTGGCGCAGCGCCAGGTCTCCAGCGTGGAGCTCACCCGGGCGTATCTCGCCCGCATCGAGCGGCTCAACCCGCGCCTGAACGCCTTCGTCACCGTGGATCCGGAGGCGAGCCTGGCCCAAGCCCGGGCGGCCGACCAGCGTCTTGCCCGAAGCGAGGCCGGACCCCTCACCGGGATTCCGGTGGCCCACAAAGACATCTTCTGCGCCAAGGGGTGGCGCACCACCTGCGGCTCCAAGATGCTTGCCAACTTCGTCGCTCCCTATGATGCCCACGTGGTGGAGCGGTTGAACGCCGCCGGCATGGTGAGCTTGGGCAAGACCAACATGGATGAGTTCGCCATGGGCTCGTCCAACGAGACCTCTCACTTCGGTCCGGTGCGTAATCCCTGGGCCTTGGACCGGGTCCCGGGCGGCAGCTCCGGAGGCTCGGCCTGCGCCGTGGCGGCCCGGCTCGCGCCGGCCGCCACCGGCACCGACACCGGAGGCTCCATCCGGCAGCCGGCGGCCCTGTGCGGGATCTCGGGCCTGAAGCCCACCTACGGTCTCGTGTCCCGTTACGGAATGATCGCCTTCGCCTCGAGCCTCGATCAGGGCGGGCCCATGGCCCGGTCGGCCGAGGATCTGGCTCTCCTGCTCAACGCCATGGCGGGCTTCGACCCCCGGGACTCCACCAGCCTGGAGCGGGAGCCCGAAGACTACACCCGCCATCTGGACAACCCCCTCGAGGGCGTGCGCCTGGGGCTGCCGCGGGAATATTTCGCGGAAGGGGTGGCGCCGGAGGTGGCCCGGACGGTGGAGCAGGCAGTAGCGGTGTTCCGCGAGCTCGGCTGCGAGACCGTGGAGGTTTCTCTTCCCAACATGGAGCTTTCGGTGCCCGTGTACTACGTCTTGGCGCCGGCGGAGGCCTCGAGCAATCTCGCCCGCTACGATGGCGTGCGCTACGGTTACCGCACGCCGCAGTACCGAGACCTGCTGGACATGTACATGAAGACCCGGGCGGAGGGCTTCGGCGCCGAGGTCAAACGCCGTATCCTGATCGGGACCTATGTGCTGTCCCATGGCTACTATGACGCCTATTACCTCCAGGCGCAGAAGCTGCGGCGGCTGATCGCCCAGGATTTCAGGCGGGCCTTCGAGCGCTGCGATCTGCTGTTGGGACCCACTTCCCCCACTACGGCATTTCCCTTAGGAAGCCGCCTGAGCGACCCGGTACAAATGTATCTATCCGACATCTTCACTATTGCCGTGAACCTGGCCGGGTTGCCGGGGCTGTCCATCCCTGCCGGTTTCGACGCCGAGGGGCTACCCGTGGGATTGCAGATCATTGGCAACTACTTCGCCGAAGCTCGCATGCTCAACGCGGCCCACCAGTATCAGAGGCTCACCGACTGGCATCAGCGTGTGCCGCCGGGCATAGAGGAAGGATGAAGGCCCAAGTCACAAGGAGCCGTAGGGCCCGCGGCTTTCGCCACCAGGTCGGCGGGTGGCGGCAGGCTCTTCGAGTCACGGAGGCTCACGCCGACGGTCAGCGCGGGTGCTTGTCCGCAGAGGCCTTCGCCTTCGGAGGGGCGATCCTCGCCGAGCGCCGTCGGGGAGGCTGCGGCCAAGGCCGGCGGGAGACGAGAGGGAAAAGATGAGCACGTCGCGGGAAGGCTGGGAGGTGGTGATCGGGCTGGAGGTGCACGCCCAGCTCTCCACCCGGGCCAAGATTTTCTCGGGAGCTTCTACTGCCTTCGGCGCCGCCCCCAACACCCAGGCCTGTGCCGTGGACATCGCCCTGCCCGGGGTGTTGCCGGTATTGAACCGCGGCGCCGTGGAGCGGGCCATCAAGTTCGGCTTGGCGGTGAACGGCAGAATCAACCGCCGCTCGGTGTTCGCCCGCAAGAACTACTTCTATCCCGACCTGCCCAAAGGCTACCAGATCAGCCAGTATGAGCTGCCCATCATCGTGGGCGGCGTCGTTCCCATCCAGGTGGAGGGTGGGGAGAAGTGGGTGCGGCTGACCCGTGCCCATCTGGAGGAGGATGCCGGTAAATCCCTCCACGAGGATTTCCACGGCATGACCGGCATCGATCTCAACCGGGCCGGCACGCCGCTGCTGGAGATCGTTTCCGAACCGGACATGGGCTCTACGGCGGAAGCCGTGGCCTATGCCAAGGCGCTCCACGCCCTGGTACGCTGGATCGGCATCTGCGACGGCAACATGCAGGAGGGGTCGTTTCGCTGCGACGCCAATGTCTCGGTGCGACGCGCGGGGGAGAGGCGGCTCGGCACCCGCTGCGAGATCAAGAACCTCAACTCCTTCCGCTTCCTGGAACGGGCCATCGACTATGAGGTGCAGCGACAGATCGAGATCCTGGAGGACGGGGGACGGGTCGTACAGGAGACGCGGCTGTTCGATCCGGAGCGGGGCGAGACCCGCTCCATGCGCACTAAGGAGGAGGCCCACGACTACCGTTATTTTCCCGACCCCGATCTCCTACCCCTGGAGGTGAGCGAGGAATGGATCGAGGAGGTGCGGGCGACGCTCCCCGAGCTGCCCCAGGAGAAGCGCAGCCGCTACCAGCGGCAATACGGGCTGTCGGCCTATGACGCGGGGGTGCTCACCTCCAGCAAGGAGATGGCGGACTATTTCGAGGCTTTGGTGGCCCGGCTTCCCGGGGAGCCCAAGCTGTGCGCCAATTGGGTCATGGGAGAGCTCTCCGGCTGGCTCAACCGGCAGGGGCTGGAGATAGACGCGAGCCCCATTTCCCCCGTGCAACTGGCGGGCCTGCTTGGCCGTGTCGTGGACGGGACCATCTCCGGCAAGATCGCCAAAGAGGTGTTCGACGCCCTGGCGCGGGGGGAAGCCCAGGGGGAAGATGCGGCCGACCGGATCATCGAGGCCCGCGGGCTCAAGCAGATCTCCGACGCCGCGGCGCTGGAGGCCATCGTGGACCGGATCCTCGCCGCCAATGCCCAGCAAGTGGCGTACTACCGGGCCGGGAAAGAGAAGCTGTTTGCCTACTTCGTGGGTCAGGCAATGCGAGCCACCCAGGGCAAGGCCAATCCGACGCAGCTCAACGAGATTCTCAAGCGCAAGCTCGCCGGCCCCTGACTGCCACCCGCTTGGGCACGGCGGCTCAGGGGCCCTTCAGGGCCCGATAGCGCGCCTTGTCCGCTTCGAAGCGGGCTCGAATGGCCTCTCTCTCTTCCTCCTTGCTGGCCACTTGGGCCTGGAGGGCGGCGAGTTCCCGCTCCGCGTGGGCGAGCTCCTCCCCGAGCCACTCGGGCAAGGGCTTGCCCTGACCGGTGAACCGGGCCGCGTCGGCCTTGAGCCTGGCGGCTTTTTCAGCGGCGCTTTTCTCCCGCGCCTTGAGGCTCGCCAGGGCAAGCTCCGCCTGCTGCAGGTTGCGGTCCCGAGCGAGATCGATTTCCTTCTCGTTCGCGTAAGTGGCAAGCAGGGCCCGGTCCCGGCGTGCTTGCTCGGTCGCCTCCCGCGCCTCCTCCGGGCGCACTTTCGGCTCTTCCCGCTTGACCGGCTTGCCTCCCGGGACCTGCCCCGCTTCGTACTCCCGTACCACGATGCCGCGCTTGTTCATCTCCTGAGTGCCCTGCTGCACGCAGTCCGGGGTGAGCTTGTCGGTGTAATAGACCCGACCCTGGGGGTCGGTGCACTTGTACATCCTGGCGCCGGCCAGGCAGGGGAAGACGGCGGCGCCGAGGGCTGCGAGGCCGCACAGCCAGAGGAGGCTGTGCCGTCCCATGGCCGACGTTGCCGTTGGGCGTCCGGTAGGTCTCAATCGGTCAGGCATCGGCGGACCCCTGTGGACCGTTGCACGTCCGGGCGGGGCACGGGTTCCTTCAAGGACGCGCGCCGTACCTTTCCCGGTAGCGGCGGATTTCATGCAAATGTCGTGCCAGTGACTCTTGGGTTTCCAGGTGGGCGATCATGTCATCCAGCGTGGCGATGCTGATCACCGGGATGCCGTAGGCTTGCCGTACTTCCTCCGCGGCGGACAGGGACCCGAGGCCCCGTTCCATCCGGTCCAGGGCGATCACCACGCCGCAGGGGGCCGCACCGGCGGTGCGGATCAGTTCCACCGCCCCCCGCACCGAGGTGCCGGCGGAGATCACGTCGTCCACGATCAGCACCCGGCCCCGAAGGGGGGCGCCGATGGTGGCGCCCCCCTCCCCGTGGTCTTTGGGCTCCTTGCGGTCGAAGCAGAAAGGGCAGTTCAAACCCTGTCCGGCCAGGGCCACGGCAGTGGCGGTGACCAGGGGGATGCCCTTGTAGGCGGGCCCGAACAGCATGTCGAAGGCGATGCCGCTCGCTCGGATGGCTTTCGCGTAAAATTGCGCGAGCGCCCCGAGGGAAGCGCCGTCGTCGAACAACCCCGCATTGAAGAAATAGGGGGACACGCGCCCGGCCTTGGTCCGAAACTCACCGAAGCGTAGCGCGCCCCGGGCGATGGCGAATTCGACGAACTGTCGGCGGAAATCGGTCATGACGAAGGCGCCGGGTGGTGGCCAAGGGCGGGCGGAAGGAACGAGCAGGGCACGGGACGGCGCTTTGAGCAGGCAGCCCACAATTTAAGGGGCTCGGCGCTTTTTTTCCAGTATCGGCGTGCTGCGGATCATCACCCTCAACCTGAACGGCATCCGCTCGGCGGCGGCCAAGGGATTCTTCGAGTGGCTGCCCGGCCAGCGGGCCCAGGTGGCCTGCGTGCAGGAGTTGAAGGCCTTGGCAGACGACCTTACCCCAGAGATGGTACGGCCGGACCGGATGCAGGGCTACTTCCACTTCTCCCAGCGGCGGGGCTATAGCGGCGTCGGCTTGTACTGCAAGCATCCGCCCGAACGCGTGGTGGAGGGCCTGGGCATTGCTGACATCGACGCGGAAGGCCGCTACTTGGAGGCCCGCTACGGCGGGCTTTCCGTCGTGTCCCTGTACGTGCCCTCGGGCTCGGCCGGGCCGGAGCGACAGGCGGCCAAGTTCAGCTTCATGGAGCGCTTTTTTCCCGTGCTCGCCCAGCTGGCCCAAAGCGGGCGCGAGTACATCATTTGCGGTGACATCAACATCGCCCACAAAGAGATCGACCTCAAGAACTGGCGCTCCAACCAGAAAAACTCGGGCTTCCTGCCGGAGGAACGCGCCTGGTTGAGCCGGGTCTTTGACGAGCTGGGATGGGTGGACGTCTATCGCCGGCTCCACCCGGATGCGACCGAGGAAGCCTACACCTGGTGGTCCAACCGGGGGCGGGCGTGGGAGAAAAACGTGGGGTGGCGCATCGATTACCAGATCGCCACGCCGAAAGTGGCCGAGCTCGCCCGGCGGGCCTTCGTGTACAAGGAGCAGCGCTTCTCCGACCACGCGCCCCTGGTGATCGACTACGATCTCACCCTTCCCGGCCGCTGATTTAAGGCCTACGCCCCTTTCCCCTTGGCCATCGAGCGCTCATCACACCCCTGGCTTGCGGCCCTGGGCGTGTACCTGGAGCCCCGGGTGGCGCGCATGCTGCTCCTGGGATTCTCCTCGGGGCTACCCTTGCTGCTCACCTTGGGGACCCTTTCCTTCTGGCTGCGGGAAGCGGGGGTGGACCGCACCACCATCGGGTTCCTGAGTTGGGTGGCCCTCGCCTACGGGCTCAAATGGGCCTGGGCGCCCCTGGTGGATCGCCTACACCTCCCCTGGCTCACCCGTCGCCTGGGTCGGCGCCGGGGGTGGCTCTTGGCGTCCCAGCTCGCCGTCGTGGCGGGGCTGATGGGCATGGCCTTCTCCGACCCTGCCACCCACCTGGAGCGGCTGGTAGTCTTCGCCCTGCTCACCGCTTTCGCCTCCGCCACCCAGGACATTGCCATCGATGCCTTCCGTATCGAATCGGCCCCGCCCCAACAGCAGGGTGCCATGGCGGCCGCCTACCAAGCGGGTTACCGGCTGGCCGTGATCCTGGCTTCCGCCGGCGCCCTGTGGATCGCGGCGCGCTTCGACGCGAGCGAGACGACCTACGAAGCGTGGCCCTGGACCATCGCCTATTTGGCCATGGCCGGCTTCATGGCGGTGGGCATGGTCACGGTGCTGTTCTCCGCGGAGCCGCGAGTGACGGTGCCCCGGGAGACGCTAGAGCGGGAGGCCCGAGTGAGCGCGCGCCTCCACGGCAGCGGCCGCCTGCCCAAGGGGCTCGCGGACCTGCTCGCCTGGGGCTACAGCGCGGTGGTGAGCCCGTTCCTGGATTTCCTGCTGCGCTACCGCTGGCAGGCCCTGTTGATTCTCGCCTTGATCGCCACCTACCGCATCTCGGACGTGGTGATGGGAGTGATGGCTAACCCGTTCTACGTGGACATGGGCTACACCAAGGACGAAGTGGCCGCTGTCTCCAAGGTCTACGGGGTCATCATGACCATCGTGGGCGCGGCCATCGGCGGGGTGCTGAGCCTGCGCTTCGGAGTGATGCGCATCCTGTTCCTGGGAGCGCTCCTTTCCGCCGCCACCAATCTCCTGTTCGCCTGGCTCTCTACCCAGGGACACAACCTGCCGGGGCTGGTCTTCGCCGTCTCTGCCGACAACCTGAGCGCCGGGATCGCGAGCGCCGCCTTCGTCGCCTATCTGTCGGGACTGACCAACGTGGCCTACTCTGCCACCCAGTACGCCCTATTCAGCTCCGTGATGCTGCTCCTGCCCAAGTTCCTGGCGGGCTTTTCGGGTCTGGCAGTGGACCGTTTCGGCTACGAAAGCTTCTTCGTCGCAACTGCCCTGATCGGCCTGCCGGTCCTACTCCTCGTCTGGCTTGCCGCCCGCAGCGAGCGGCAGCGGGCGGCCTTCGCCCCTCTGCCGCCTCAGTCGAAGGTGCGCTGAAACTGCAGATCGAAGCGGCGCGGCTCGCCCTGGGGCTGGATCTGCAGGCTGAAGCGCAGGGTCTCGGGCCGGGACAGGCGGTACTGGCCGATATAGTAGATGGCCCCCCCTTCCCGCACTTCCTTAAGCTCCAGGGGGGTGAGCCGGGCCGTCAGGGTCACGGCGGTCGCCTTGACCTCGGCAGCCACCGGCTGGAGCGCTCCACTGGCGTCGCGCTTGAGCACTGCTACGGTGAGCATGCCGACGTTGCGGCTGCGGCTGAGGCCGTAGGCCCGGGCCACGTCCGGTGCCAGGTCCTCGGTGGCGAGCGCATTGTAATGGATCTCGTAGTCGCCGAATTTCTTGGACAGCTCGGCGGCCGCCCCGAAGGGCAGCAGGGCCGCCAACAGCCCGAAAACGAATGTCCATCTTTTCATGACGAGCTCCCCTTTGTGATGGCTGCAGCCAAAAACACTCTCTCGCTCACCCATGCCCAAGGCTACCCCTGGGATCATGGAAGCTCACCATTTTGGTGGGCGCCGCTCGGGGAAAGCAAGACGAGCACGCCTCTTTTGCGTTCCCGTTGCCGGCGCCTCGGGTCGGTGCGGGGTACCATGGCGCAGGCCGTGGAAGGCGCCTACCGGAGTTGCTCGACCCGGTAGACCGCGATGGAGCCGAGCAGGTTGGGGAACCAGGTCACCGTGGACCCATTGCCGAGCACCATGCGCTCCAGGATCCGCACCCCGTGCTGCTCGCAGAACCATTCGAAATCCTTGAGGGTGCACAGGTGCACGTTGGGCGTGTTGAACCACTGGTAAGGCAGGCTCTTGGACACGGGCATACGCCCCATCAACACCTGCAGCCGGTGGCGCCAATAACCGAAGTTGGGAAACGACACGATGGCCTCGCGCCCCACCCGCAGCATCTCGCGCACGATATGCTCGGTATGGCGCATGGCCTGAAGGGTCTGGGACAGGATCACGTAGTCGAAGGAGCCGGACTCGAAGCCCGAAAGCCCAGACTCCAGATCTGCCTGGATCACGTTGACGCGGTTCCTCACGCAGGCGAGCACGCCTTCGTCGTTGATCTCCACGCCATAGCCGTGAGCGCTGCGGGTCTCCCGTAGGTAGCGCAGCAGCGAGCCGTCCCCGCAACCCAGGTCCAAGACCTGGGCGCCGGGCTTGATCCAGCGGGCGATCGCCTGGAAGTCCGGCCGCGCCGCGGCGAGCTGGACGACAGCGGGATCGAGGGTGGCGGGCAGCGCGGACTCCTTCATGGGCCGCCCCCCAGGTCGATGTTTTCCATGTACGCCCGCATGAGCGCATGGTAGTGGGGGTCCTCCATGAGGAAAGAGTCATGGCCATGGGCCGAGCGGATCTCGGCGTAGGTCACGTCCAGCTTGTTGTCCAGGAGGGCCTTGACGATGTCTCGGGAGCGGCCCGGGGCGAAGCGCCAATCGGAACTGAAAGAGATCACCAGGAAGGCGGCCCGTGCCGGCCGGAACGCCGCGGAAAGATCTCCACCGTAGGGGTAGGCAGGGTCGAAGTAGTCGAGGGCCTTGGTCATCAGCAGGTAGGTGTTGGCGTCGAAGTGGCTGGCGAACTTGTCACCCTGGTAGCGCAGGTAGGACTCGATCTCGAACTCGACATCCCAGCCGAAGGTATAATCGCCGGCGCGCAGCTCGCGGCCGAATTTCTCCGCCATGGAGTCGTCGGAGAGGTAGGTGATATGCCCCAGCATGCGGGCAAGCCGCAGGCCCCAGCGCGGCACTACTCCGTGGGAATAGAAGTCCCCGTTGTGGAAGTCCGGGTCGGTGAGGATCGCCTGGCGCGCCACGTCGTTGAAGGCGATGTTCTGGGCGGTGAGCTTGGGCGCCGCAGCGATGGCGATGGCATGGCGCACCCGCGTCGGAAAATCGATGGCCCATTGCAACGCCTGCATGCCTCCGAGGCTTCCTCCCACCACTGCGGCCCACTGCTCGATGCCCAGGTAGTCCGCGAACCGGGCCTGGGAGGCCACCCAATCCTCCACGGTGACGATGGGAAAGGAGGCGCCGTAGGGCTTGCCTGTCTCCGGATTGATGCTGGCCGGCCCGGTGGAGCCATGGCAGCCGCCCAGGTTGTTGACTCCCACGACGAAGAAGCGGCGGGTGTCGATGGGCTTGCCCGGCCCCACCATGTTTTCCCACCAGCCGGCGCTGCGGCGGTCCTCGGAGTAATAGCCGGCCACGTGGTGGCTGCCGGAAAGGGCATGGCATACCAGCACCGCGTTGGAGCGGGCGGCGTTGAGCACCCCGTAGGTCTCATAGGCGAGTTCGTAGCCCGGCAGCGTGCGCCCGCACTTGAGGGTGAGCGGCTCTTCGAAGCGGGCCTTTTGCGGCGTGACCAGGCCGACCGAAGTGGGATCGAACATGGGCGACGATCGCTCGTGCGAGGGGCGATTATAGCGTCATTCGGCGCCTGCTCAGCCCGGCCGTTTCGGCTTGTCTAGGCATTCAGCCGCTCGAGCAGGGTGAGCAGCCGCTCGTGGCTTTCGGCCTTGAGCATCTTCCGCGCGAGCCCGGCGATCTGGGAGAGATCGGTGCGCAGCACCTGCTGCTTGACCATGAGGATGTTGGACGGATGCATGGAGAATTCTCGTAGCCCAAAGCCTAAGAGCAGACGGGTGAGCGTCACGTCTCCGGCCATCTCGCCACACACCGCCACGGGCACCCTTGCCCGGGTTGCGGTGCCGATCACCCGGGCCACCAGGTGCAGCACCGCCGGGTGCAGGGGATCGTAGAGGTGGGCCACGGCCTCATCGGTGCGGTCGATGGCCAAGGTGTACTGGATCAGGTCGTTGGTGCCGATGGACAGGAACTGAAGCCGGCGCAGGAACGCCTCCAGCATGAGGGCGGCGGCCGGCACTTCGATCATGCCGCCTACCGGCACGTGGGGATCGAACTTCATCCGCTCGTCAGCCAGCGCCTGCTTGGCCTGTTCGATCATGGCGAGGGCTTGGGTCAACTCGGAAAGGCTCGAGAGCATGGGCAGCAGGATGCGCACCCGCCCGTAATGGGAAGCCCGCAGGATCGCCCGCAGCTGGGTGCGGAACATGTGGGGTTCGGCGAGGCACAGCCGGATGGCCCGCAGGCCCAGGGCAGGATTGGTGCTGAAGCGCTGGGCCCCGTTCAGGTGCTTGTCCGCCCCCAGGTCCAGGGTGCGGATCGTGACCGGCAGCCCCTTCATCTGGCGCACCACCCGGCGGTAGGCCTCGAACTGCTCGTCCTCGCTGGGCAAGTCGTTGCGGTTCAAGAACAGGAACTCGCTGCGAAACAGTCCGATGCCGCTCGCCCCGCTCTCTTTGACCTGCTCCACGTCCTCGGGCAGCTCGATGTTGGCCTGGAGCTCCACCGGCACTCCGTCCAGGGTGACCGCCTTGGCGCTTTTGAGTCGCTTGAGCTTTTGCCGCTCCAGCTCCCATAGGTGGCGCCGCAGCTCGTACTCGGCCAGGATGTTCCGGTCCGGGTTCACCACCACCACCCCGGCGCCACCGTCCACGATCACCAGGTCGTCTTCCCGGATGAGCTGGCGCGCATGGCGCAGGGCCACGATAGAGGGAATCCCCAGGCTGCGCGCGACGATGGCGGTATGGGAGGTCGCGCCGCCCAGGTCGGTGACAAAGGCGGCGAACTGGTGGTGCTTGTAGATCATCACGTCCGCGGGAGAGAGGTCCCGCGCCACGAGGATCACGGGCTCGCCGGCGGCAGGCGGTGTGGGCGCCGAAGGTGCTTGGCCCAGCAGCGCCTTCATGATGCGCTCCACCACTTGCACCACGTCGTTCTTGCGCTCCCGCAGGTACGCGTTTTCCATCTCGTCGAATTGGGCGACGAGGGCGTCCATCTGCATGCGTAGGGCCCACTCGGCGTTGCATTGCTCGGCGCGGATGCGCTGGATCGGTGCCCGGGACAGGATCTCGTCCTCCAGGATCATGAGATGGACGTTGAGGAACGCTTCCAGCTCCGCCGGGGCATTGGGCGGCAGGCTTTCCCGCTGGGCGATGATCTCGTTGCGGGCCGCCTTCACCGCCGCCTTGAAGCGGGCCACCTCCTCGGGGATGCGGGACTCGGGCAGCGTGTAATGGGCCACCTCCAGGCTGGCCTGGGAGGCGAGATGGGCGCGCCCGATGGCGATGCCGGGGGAGGCAGCCGTACCGTGCAGGGTAAAGCTCATAACAGAAGGGTCCGGTTGGGGCGGCAGGCTATTCCCCCTCGCCAAAATAGTCGCCGATCAAGGCGACCAGGGCTTGCATCGCTTCTTCCTCGTCGGGACCCTCGGTCTCGATCACGATATGGGAGCCTTTTCCCGCCGCCAGCATCATGACTCCCATGATGCTCTTGGCGTTGACCCGCCGCCCGTCTCGGGAGAGCCAGACGTCGCTCCGGTACTGGGAAGCGAGCTGGCTGAGCTTGGCGGAGGCCCGGGCGTGGAGGCCCAGCTTATTGATGATCTCAACGTCCCGTCGCAACATTGCGCTGGGCGTCGCTCGCCGGGAGATGCATGACGCCTTCGATGCCGCCGGAAACCGCCTTGGCGACCACGGTGGCAAGCGGCTCGTTGCGATAGGTGAGGGCGCGGATCAGCATGGGCAGGCTCACCCCGGCGACTACCTCCACGCGCCCGGGCACCCGCAGGCGGCAGGCGATGTTGCACGGCGTTCCGCCACAGATGTCCGAGAGCACCAACACCCCCTCGCCCTGGTCCAGCTGCTTCACCAGCTTGAGCGCCTGGGGCAGGATCGCCTCCGGGTCGTCGTGGACCGTCACCCCGAGCTGCATGAGCTGGAGCGGGCGGCTGCCCATCACGTGGCTCGCACAGTGGATCAGACTCTCGCCCAAAGTGCCGTGGGCGACGATCAGGATGCCTACCATGGGTGATCCCCCCAAGTTCAACGAAATGATTTTACTGCAAAGCCACTGGCCCGGGCGGCGTGGCCACCCTCTAGGGCGCCCGCTCCAACAGGCTTAAGCGCGGCGCGAGCTCCGGCGTGATGTGCAGCCCACCTTGGGCGTCGATCAACAGGGCCGCCGGGGTGCCCATGGCCCGGGCCGAGGCGGGAAATCCCTGGGGGCCGGCCAGGAACACGGGCTTGGACGCTGCGTCCGACAAGGTTCCGGCCTCGGGGCCGGGGGGAGCCAGCACCGTCGCCGATTGGGCGCTTTGCCCGGGCGCACCGGTGCGCGGGTCGATGAGATGGCAGTAGCGCCGGCCATCCAGCTCGAAATATCGCTGGTAGTCGCCAGAGGTGCCGATCGCCTCTCCGTCCCGAAGATCAAGCACAGCGATCGGGCCGGGCTTACGCGGGTGCTGGATGCCGACGCGCCAGGGCCGATCTCCTCGTCGGCCCAAGGCGAGGACGTTACCACCCACGTTGATGAGGGCATTGGCGACCCCCTGCCGGCGCAACAGCTGGGCGGCATGATCCAGGGCCTTGCCCTTGAGATAGCCCCCGAAATCGAGCTGCACCGCCGGGTTGCGGCTCGCGGCGCTGCCTTCCGCCAGGACGATGTCTTCCATGGCGGGGCGCTGAGCCACGAGCCGGGCCACGGCCTCGGCCTCGGGCAGGCGTGGTTCGAACACCTCCCCGTGGAAGCCCCATAGGGCCACCAGGCGCCCGATGGCCGGATTGAACAGCCCACCGGAGCGGCGGGACAGCTCGGTGGCTTCCCGGATGAAACTCGCGAGCTCCTCGTCTACGGGCACAGGCCGGGGACCGGCGGCAAAGGCGGCGTTGAGGGCCGTCAACCGGCTCGGTTGCCAGGCGTGGTACTGCTCGTGCAGGCGCTGGAACTCCCGGAACACCTCCCGGACGAGGGCTCGGGCGCGAGGCTCGGGTTCCCCGTACAAGGTCACTTCCACCAGGGTGCCGAAGACGTAGGCCTGCTCCTGGTAAACGGGCTCCCGCCCGCAGCCCCAGAGGACGAGGGCAAGCAGCAGCAAGGGCCAAGACCGCGGGGGTCGCAAGCGCTGTAGGGAAAGGGGCAATCGAGTCAAACGCCGGACGCAAGCTCAAGCCCTGACCCCGCGCACTTTCCCGTGACAGTGGGTCATGGGACATCGGGGGGGCGCTCGGCCCGGCCTTGCCGCAGGGCGGCTCCCCGCTCCAGGGCGTCGATCATCATACCGGCCACGTTGAAGCCCGTCTGCTGGGCGATTTCCACCATGCAGGTGGGGCTGGTGACGTTCACTTCGGTGAGATAATCGCCGATCACGTCCAGGCCCACCAGCAGAAGCCCATGGGCCTTGAGGGTGGGGCCGAGGCTTTGCGCGATTTCCCGGTCCCGGGCCGAGAGGGGCTGGGCCACGCCTTTGCCTCCAGCGGCCAGGTTGCCCCGGGTCTCCCCCGGCTTGGGGATGCGGGCGAGGCAGTAGGGCACCGGCTCTCCGTCGATCACCAGCACCCGCTTGTCTCCCTTGACGATGTCGGGCAGATAACGCTGAGCCATGACCGAACGGGCACCGTGGCGGGTCAGGGTTTCCACGATCACGTTGAAGTTGGGATCATCCCGACGCACCCGGAAGACTTCGGCGCCGCCCATACCGTCCAAGGGCTTTAAGATCACGTCTCCGTGCTCTTCCAAAAAGGCGCGGATCAGGTCGTGCCGGCGGGTCACCAGGCTGGGGGGAATGAACTGGGGAAAGCGCGCGCAGGCCAGCTTTTCGTTGAAGTCCCGCAGCGCCCGCGGTCGGTTCACCACCCAGGCACCCGCCGCCTCGGCCAACTCCAGCAGATAGGTGGAGAAGACGTACTCCATGTCGAAGGGCGGATCCTTGCGCATGAGCACCGCGTCGAAGCGCGCAAGAGGCGTGGCGACGGCCGCGCCGGTCCGATACCAGTCGTGGAGGTCGCCCGTCAGGGAGAGGGACCGGGCATAACCCACCACGTCGCCGTTGCGCCAGGCGAGATCGCTTTGCTCCATGCACCAGAGGCGATGACCCCGGGCCGCCGCTTCCCGCATCATGGCGTAAGAGGAGTCCTTGTAGGTTTTGAGGCTGTCCAGGGGGTCGAGGATGAACAGCAGGTCCATGGGCCTTGAGCCGAAGCCCCCTCAGGCGAGGCGCGCGGCGAGCTGAGGCTCGGAGAGGTATTGCTCCAGCTCGAGCGCCGCCGCCACCAGGGCGAGCCGCGCCACCACGCTGTATGCATAGAATCGGTTGGGCGGGCAGTCGGGGCTGCCGGTGAAGTCGGGGGTGATGCACGAGGTTTCGAAAGCGAGAGGCACGAAGTGCATACCGGGTGCGTTCAGGTTCTCGTCCTTGCCCCGGGCTGTGTGCACCCGGTAGAAGCCGCCCACCACGAAGTGGTCGATCATGTAGATCACCGGTTCGGCCACCGCGTCGTCGATGCTCTCATAGGTGTACACGCCCTCCTGGACCAGCACCTCGTGGACTTCCAGCCCCTCCTTGACCACTGCCATTTTCTTGCGCTGGTTGCGGTTGAGCTCCCGCACCTCGGAGGCGTCCCGCACCATCATGACGCCCATGCCGTAAGTGCCGGCGTCGGCCTTCACCACGGCGAAAGGCGCTTCCTGGATACCATACTCCCGGTACTTCGCGCCCACGTCCTTGAGGATCTCGTCCACGTAGGCCGCGAGGCACTCCTCGCCGCGCTTTTCCTTGAAGTTGATCTGGCCGCAGGTGGCAAAGTAAGGGTTGATCAGCCAGGGGTCGATGCCGATCAGCTCGGCAAACTCCTTGGCCACTTGCTCGTAGGCGGTGAAGTGGCGCGATTTACGCCGCGTGCTCCAGCCAGCGACAAGGGGCGGGATCACCGGCTGCTCCAGCCCTTTCAGGAGCTGCGGCACCCCTGCCGAGAGATCGTTGTTGAGCAGCACGACGCACGGGTCGAAGCCCTCGAGCTGAAGGCGCTTTCCCTTGCGCTTGAGGGGCTCCAGCGTGATGACCTGCCCGTCGGGCAAGGGAATCGTCTTGGGGGCGGTCACCTCCGGCAGCAGGCTTCCCACCCGCACGTTGAGCCCCGCGAGCCGCAGGATGTTGGTGAGGGCAGCCACGTTTTGCAGGTAATGGACGTTGCGGGTGTGGTTTTCGGGGATCAGCAGTACGCCCCGCGCGTCGGGGCAGATCTTCTCCACCGCCGCCATGGCCGCCTGCACGCACAGGGGCAGGAAGTCGGGGTTCAGGTTGTTGAATCCGCCGGGAAAGAGATTGGTGTCCACCGGCGCCAGCTTAAAGCCGCTGTTGCGCAGGTCCACCGAAGCGTAGAACGGAGAGGCGTGCTCCTGCCACTGGCTCCGCAGCCAGTGCTCGATGGCGGGCATGGCATCCAGGATCGCGCGCTCGAGATCCAGGAGGGGGCCGGACTGGGCCGTGGTCAGGCGGGGAACGTTCATGGGGAGCTTCCCGAAAAGCGGCATTTTACTACCGGAACCGGCCGGGGCCAGCCCGACGCCACGACGCTCCACAAAAAAAACGGGCGCTCGCAGGCGCCCGACGAGGCCGACTTCAGGGAATGGATAGGCTTTAGTTGTAGGCTTTCTCGCCGTGGGAGACGACGTCGAGACCCTCTCGCTCCTCCTCCTCGGTGACCCGCAGCCCGAGGACGGCATCGATCACCTTGTAGAGGACGAAGCTCAGAACGCCGGTCCACACGAGGGTGGTCAGGGTCGCGATGACCTGGTTCAACACCTGTCCGCCCATGGTCACGCCCTCAGCGTAGCCCACGCCGCCTAGGCCGGAAGACATGAACACGCCGGTCAGGATAGCCCCGACCATGCCGCCCACGCCGTGGACGCCGAAGACGTCCAGGGAATCGTCGTAGCCGAGGGCGTGTTTGAGGCTAGTGACCGCCCAGAAGCAGACGATCCCGGCCACCGCCCCGATGACTAGGGCACCCATGGGCCCAACGAAGCCGCACGCCGGGGTGATGGCCACCAGCCCGGCAATGGCGCCGGAGGCAGCGCCCAGCATGCTGGGCTTGCCCTTGGCCAACCACTCCGCGAACATCCAGCCCAGCACCGCGGCGGCGGTGGCGAACTGGGTGTTGGCGAGCACCATGCCGGCGATGCCGTCGGCGGCCAACTGCGAGCCCACGTTGAAGCCGAACCAGCCCACCCACAGCAAGGAGGCTCCCACCATGGTCAGCCCCAGGTTGTGGGGTGGCATGGGTTCGCGCCCGTAGCCCACTCGCTTGCCCAAGACCAGCGCCCCGACCAGCCCGGCGATGCCGGCGTTGACGTGCACCACCGTGCCGCCGGCGAAGTCCTTGGCCCCCAGGTCCGCGAGCCAGCCGCCGCCCCACACCATGTGGGCGATGGGCACGTAGCAGAAGAACAGCCACAGCCCCATGAACCAGAGCACGGCGGAGAATTTGATGCGCTCGGCGAAGGCACCGACGATGAGGGCCGGGGTGATGGCGGCAAAAGTCATCTGGAACGTGGCGAACACATATTCTGGGATCACGCCGCTCAAGGTCTCGGGAGTGATGCCGGCCATGAAAGCTTTGGAGAAACCCCCGATCACTTTGTTCATGACGCCCGCCCCCTCGGTGAAGGCCAGGCTGTAGGCAAAGAGCGCCCACAGCACCGATACCAGGGAGAAGGTGATGAACACCTGCATCAGGATGGAGAGGGCGTTCTTGCCGCGCACCAGACCGCCGTAGAAGAGGGCGAGCCCGGGGATGGTCATCATGATGACCAGCACCGTGGCCGTGATCATCCAGGCGGTGCTACCC